>CAYHHK010000130.1:0-2356 GCA_964356415.1 uncultured Flavobacteriales bacterium | reverse complement strand
ACAGAAAGCAACTCAGTCTGGTTTCCAACCATTGAAGATCCGCAGCAAAAAATGACACAGGAGATTTATATCACGATAGATACTGCAATGACATCTGTTTCGAATGGGCTACTTTTAACTTCAGTCAACAACAATGACGGAACAAAAACAGATTACTGGAAACAGTCACTGCCGGCGGCTCCATATCTCACCATGATTGCTTCCAGCGACTTCGCCATTGTCAAAGACAAGTGGAAAAATATTGAGGTGAGTTATTACCTTGACAAGGAGTACGCGAAATATGCAAAAATGATTTTCGGACTTACCTCTGAAATGATTGATTGTTTTTCAAAACTCCTTGGGGTTGACTACCCCTGGGAAAAATATGCGCAGGTGGTAGTCTATGATTATGTAAGCGGAGCCATGGAAAATACCACAGCGGTAATTCATGGTACCAATATGTTGCAGGACAGCAGTGACTACGTAGACGGTAATTATGAGGATTACATCTCCCATGAATTATTCCACCACTGGTTTGGAGATCTGGTAACATGCGAATCGTGGAGCAACGTCACCCTGAATGAAAGTTTTGCCAATTATGCAGAGTACATATGGCGCGAATACAAATATGGACGTGATGACGCAGATCACCTGAACCAGAATGACCAGGCTATTTATTTTCTCGTCACAAAGTCAGATGATCCCGCCCTTGTTCGTTTTGATTATGATGACAGGGAGGATGTATATGATGTGATCAGCTATAACAAAGGCGGGCGGATACTGCACATGCTGCGCAAGTACGTTGGTGACGAGGCCTTCTTCGCATCACTGAAACTTTACCTTGAAACCCATATTTTCGGTTCTGCAGAAGTGCATGACCTTCGACTGGCGTTTGAAAAAGTGACAGGAGAAGACCTCAATTGGTTTTTTAATGAGTGGTTTTTCAAAGAAGGACATCCTGTGATTGAAATAAGTTACGACTGGAATGATTCAACAAAAACACAGACGGTAACGGTAGAGCAGAAGCAAGACTTTGAAAAAAATCCGCTTTACAGAATACCGCTCCGGGCAGATGTTTATCATGATGGCATTGTGGAGCATAAAAAAATTGTGGTTGAAAGAGCGAAAGAAATTTTTGAATGGAAGTACGAGGCAAAACCTGATCTCATAAATATGGATGCAGAAAGGATGCTCCTCGCTGAAAAAAAGGACAATAAATCAAAAGAGAATTATGTATTTCAGTTCTACCATGCCCCGCTTTACCTGGATCGTTTTGAGGCGTTGAACAAAACAGGGAGTGACTATGAGGAAAACGCTCCTGCGGGAAAAATGATGGAGGACGGTCTTCGGGATAAATACTGGAATATACGCGTGCAGGCATTGAAAAACATCGGGACACAGGTAAAAGCCAACAAGGAAAGATTGAAGCCGGTGATTCTTATGATGGCAGCCGGAGATTCAGCAGCGGCAGTCAGGACACAGGCAATTAAAACCCTGGGAAAATATTATAAAGATGATGAAGAAGTAAAGTCGGCCATTGAAAATTCGATGAATGACATTTCATACAATGTGCAGGCAGCAGCATTCAAATTTATTGTTGAAAATGACAAGGCAAAAGCCCCTGAAATAGCGAAGAGACTTGAAAAAAGCAACGGCAGCGACGTGCTCAATGCAGTGGCCGCTTATTACAGTGAAGAAGCTCCGGAGGAGAACAATGATTTTTTCCTGGACGCAATGACACGTTTGCGCAGGTATGATCGCGGTACATTTGCGGGGAACTATGCTAAATACCTTAAAAAAGTTAAGCAAAAAACATGGGAAAAAGGCGTTGATAAGTTGGAGGAGTCAGCGCGTTACAGTTCCGGCTACAGCAGGAAGATGATCATCACTGCGCTGGAGGATCTCGCAAAAGACCTTGGAAGCAAGTCAGATGATGCCATTGCCAGAGCGGAGGAGTTGAAAAAGAACAATGGCGGACAGAATGAAATCTCGCTTGCAGAGCGGGAGGGGGGCGACCTTTCGGCAAGGCAAAAAGCATTAAAGGAAAGGATCACAAAACTGGACGAAAAAGCAACTCCTGCAGAGGAATAACCACCGATTCAACGTTATCAACATTCTTGGTTCATAACCACCTCAAAACATCATTGTGCCGGGAAACCTTTTTCTGCAATCACAGTTAAATTTGTAAACCTTAACTGCAATGAATAATAAAATGAGTCTCTCCGAACTGCAAAAAGAAGAACTGAGCAAACTGAGTGTTTATTTTGAAAAGCTCGAAAAGCTTGCCACCAAAAACAACATTGACCTTGATGTATTCATCAGTGAATACAAGGATGATGGCTATTCAATTTACCGGACGGAAAAAGTTGAAATGGAA
>CAYHHK010000129.1:0-10806 GCA_964356415.1 uncultured Flavobacteriales bacterium | reverse complement strand
GCAGGATCTGCAACCAGAAAAACAGTTTCCACATTAGGGTTCATCGCTTTATTCATTTGTGCAATTGCCCTTTCAAATTCATAATCAGCGGAAGTGCGCAGTCCGCGCAGGATGTATCGTGCACCGATCTCTTTGCAATAATTAACCGTGAGTCCACTGTAGCGGGCGACTTTCACTTTCTTTTCATCTGCGAAAGTATTTTTGATGAAATACTCTCTTCTTTCCTGCGAAAAAAAATAATGCTTGTTACTATTGTAACCGATACCAATGACAATTTCGTCGAAGATGGGAAGGGCGCGCCTGACAATGCTTTCATGCCCTTTTGTGAGGGGATCGAAGGAACCGGGGAAAACGGCTATATTCATGGCTACTAAATACGAATGGGGAACGAATGTACTAAATACGAATGGAACGAATGTACTAAATACGAATGGTACGAATATACTAATTACGAATGCGGAGCGAATGTACTAATTACGAATTGACTGATGTGTAGATGCTGAATGTGCAATTTCCGTATTTTCTTACCTGGTAAGGTTGTGCAATGCTTTTCAATTTGCGTTTAGATTGGTGTTCTACGATGAGCCACCCACCTTCATTTAATAGCTTTTTCTCAAGAATCAAATCCGGCAACCGGTCAGTTTCGGCTGACTCAAAAGGAGGATCGGCAAAAATGATATCATATTTTTTA
Organism: uncultured Flavobacteriales bacterium; assembly: GCA_964356415.1. Classification (GTDB taxonomy): domain Bacteria; phylum Bacteroidota; class Bacteroidia; order AKYH767-A; family 2013-40CM-41-45; genus JAPLDB01. The sequence continues at coordinate 10,115 of CAYHHK010000129.1, read as the reverse complement.
CCCTCTTGCTCAATGTACTTAAATAGATCTGCCTTTACGGTTGAGATGCCGGCCATTCCAAGTTTTTCTGAAGTCGCCCTGATGAAATTCAGGCAGCCTAGATGTTCGTCAACGCATATGATTTGCTTTGCTCCACGAGAAGCAAACTCAAATGTAATGCTGCCAATACCGCAGCAGAGATCAAGCACTGTCAAATTTTCGAAGTCAAAATAATTATTCAGAATATTAAAGAGACCGGACTTTGCAAAGTCAGTAGTGGGCCTCACCGGAAGGTTGCCCGGAGCAATGAGATTTCTCCCTTTAAATGTTCCGCTTATAATTCGCACAGGATATGACTAAATGCAGCATGATAAAAATGTGACGGAATTTCATCGAATCCATAGGTAAACGTCGCTGCTTTGATCCTTTCAGAAAACGAAATATGCCTGATGTACCGATGAAGTTGTTTGAAGAAGGCGCCTTCCATTTCTATTTCACCTGAGACCAACACTTCCACCATTTCAGGATTCAATGAAAGCTGGTCGCACACCATCATCACAAAATAGATCCCATCCTCTGTACCTTTGTAAGGAAAAGAATTGGCAAAGATCAACTTCCTTTCCCCTGCTACAATGACTTCAATCAATGAAGAATGAATGTGAATAAACATGCTTTTGACAGACTTATTCGCTGCATATAACCTGGAAGCTTCAAGCAAAGATGCAAGTTGGTGATGAACAGAGAAATTCTCAAATATTTTTTTCAGCTCTGTCATAAGAAGAGTTGAAACAGAAAAAATATTTACTGCATCATAACTTCTGATCAAATCAAAACGAATCTCTTCCCCTTCCCGCTTCGGGTGGTTGAAATAAAAATACTGTTCAGCATTTTCCTCTTTGAAAAGCGCTGTTGGTACCAATGTAAACCTGCTCCCGGAAACCTGAACTGAAATATAACTGAAATCGATCTTTTGTAAAATTGTGCTTTGCCTGGTCAGGTCAGCTATTTTCTGTGCCAGCTGATCATCAGTCATTGTCCTGGAAAAGTGAAAGCCCTCAAACCCTGCAAACCTGCTTCTTTCCCTGTCAACAGCCGCGACACTTATAAACTCATTGTCAACAGTACAAAACAGTTTATACTTTTTCTGATTCCCTGCAAAAAGTGATTCATCAAGAATGCTCACCACAGCATCTTTCCCTTTCGCGACATTCAATGTTGTACTTTCCAAACCAGTCATATCAGTTTCTAAAAAAATGCTTAATGGAAATTAATCTCAAACGGCATTCGTGCCAATACGCCTTGCTGATTCAAAAGCGAGTGAACCTGAAAATAATAATCATATGCAGTTCCAAAATTTTTCCCAGTTACTCCGGCACTTACATCATCAGAAAAATCCTCAATCAGTTTTTTCAGAACATCTTCTCCTTCAGGCAAAGAAATGGTTCTGTAATTGTCAAGGTTGGCTTTTTTCGCAGCAATTTCAATGGCTGTATTGATACCACCAAGAACGTCTACGAGGCCCAGGCGTTTGGCATCAATTCCACTCCATACCCTCCCCTGCCCTAAACTGTCTACTTCTGCTTTGGAAATATTTCTGCCATTTGCAACGTGCGAGATGAAGGTATCATAAATGCGCTCTACTTCCTCCTGAACAATATCCCTTTCTTCAGGAGTGAGTGGCCTTGTAGGCGTACCGATCCCGGCAAATCGTCCGGTCTTTACTGTGTCAAAGGTGAGACCCAGTTTATTATTCAGGAGTTTTTGTGCATTGAATAAAAGTCCGAATACACCGATACTTCCAGTAATGGTATTGGGTTCACACACGATAGTATCAGCAGCACATGCGATATAATATCCTCCTGAAGCCGCCACGTCACTCATGGATACAATCACGGGTTTCGCTTTTTTAGCGAGCAGCATTTCCCTCCAGATCACCTCTGATGCAAGCGCACTTCCGCCGGGTGAATTGACACGGAGCACAATCGCTTTTATTGAGGTATCAAGGCGTGCCTTGCGGATGGCAGCCGAAAGTTTGTCGGAGCCGATTGAATTCTCGTCGCCATCACCACCTCCGATATCACCCACTGCATAAATAATTGCAATCTTTTTGTTAGAGAATAACTTTGAAGCACCGGGTGCCTTGTTGTATTTCCTGAGTGCAATAAATTTCACCTTGTCTTTTTCTGAAATGCCTGATGCTTTTTTCAATGCACTTTGCACTTCATCAGCATAAGCAAGTTTGTCAACCAACCGAAGCTCAACAGCTTTTTCAGTAGTCCTTACTGACATTTCATAAGCTGCGTTCTGAAAAACAACAGGGTCAGCATTTCGGCTTTCTGCTACCTGTTGCACATAATAATTCCAGATACCATGAATTAACTGCGCAATCTGTGCACGGTTTTCAGGGCTCATTTTTTCATTGATGAAAGGTTCTACAGCACTTTTGAATTTCCCATGGCGGATAACTTCAGGCTCTATTTCGAGTTTCTCAAGTGCCCCTTTCATAAACATCAGTTCAGTCCGTAGTCCATGCCAGTCAAAGCTTCCCTGAGGATTCAGAAAAACAGAATCAGCCACGGAGGCGATGTAATAATTTGCCTGATCGTATTCTTCGCTGTAAGCGTAAATGAATTTCTTTGATGTCTTAAACTGAATGAGCGCATTCCTGATCTCTTCAAGCTGGGCCATTCCTGCATTGACTGATGACAGATTCAGAAAAATCCCTTTAATATGGTCGTCTGTTTTTGCCTTTTCAATGTTCTTCAGGATATCGTTCAGTCCCAGGTCATGCTTTTGAGAGAGATCAAAATTCAGATCTTCGAACGGGTTTTTTGATGTTCTTTCTTTTACAGGATTCTCCAGTCTGATCTCAAGTACGCTATTATCAGCAACGGCAACAGTACGTTCCCCTTTGGAAGAAATGGCTGCTGAAATGATGGCAATAAAAATAAAGATGAGTACTACGCCTGCAAGGATAAAACCAAGCATGGAGGCGAACATAAATTTGAAGAATTGTTTCATGGTCTCTTTCGGATCAAAATGGTACTGGATTGCATGCTCACTAAAACCAAAGCAAACAAGCTTTATAATAGCCGGCGAATATACAAATTGCAAGCGGCATCATTTTCATATTTTATTTACCACACTAAATTTCTTCTGCTTATGTTTGAAAAAAAAATCTGAATGAATAACGTCGTATTGTCCCTTGGAAGCAACGTGGGAGACCGGCAATCGAACCTATCTGCAGCAATAAACAGGATTTCTGAAATTCCTGCTATGCTGCTGAAAAAGTCTTCCGTATATCAAACGGCACCATGGGGAAATACAGATCAGCCCGATTTCTATAATCAGGTATTGGAAATAGAAACTGTATTTGAAGCACTTCCCCTGATGGAAAAGCTCTTATCAATAGAAGAATCAATGGGGAGGAAAAGGAATGAGAAGTGGGAACCCAGGATAATAGATATCGATATTCTGTTTTTCAATGAAGAAATTCTTGAAACCGATAAACTAACAATTCCGCATAAACTTCTCCATGAAAGAAAGTTTGTACTTGAACCTCTTCATGATATACTTCCAGATAAAAACCATCCCGTATTGCAAAGGAATATTTCAAGTTTGCTAAGTGACCTGACCAACGGAGGAATGACTGAAAAATTTAAAATGATCTCAGCCTGATGAGCAAACTGAAGTACGACTATATTGTAATTGAGGGAAATATAGGTACAGGCAAAACTTCCCTTGCATCAAAGATTGCCCGCGATTTTGATACCAGACTGATACTTGAACGATTTGCCGACAATCCCTTTCTTCCAAAGTTTTATGAGAATCAATCAAGGTATGCTTTTCCACTCGAGTTGTCGTTCCTTGCCGACCGCTATTCCCAACTAAAGAATGACCTGACCAATCCGGAGTTATTTCATCAGCAAACGGTCTCTGATTACCTGCTGAATAAGTCGCTGATTTTTGCAAGCATAACGCTTAAAGATCACGAACTGGAGTTATATCAGAAACTCTTTAATATTATCAATCCCAATTTACCAAAGCCGGAACTTTTGGTTTACCTTCACAAAGATGTTCCGAAGCTTAAACAAAACATCAGAAAAAGGGGCCGGGAATACGAAGCCAACATCAAAGACGACTACCTTGAAAAACTTGAAAAAGGGTATTGGGATTTTTTTAAGGCACAGCCGGGCATGAAAATATTAATCGTTGATTCCAATAAGCTTGATTTCGTTAACAATGAAAAAGATTACCGGAAAATTATTGATATGATGGAAAAAGAATTTACACCGGGACTTCACCGTTTTTAATCCAAATGCGATACCCCAAACCCCGAAAAATTCAAAAACTTATAAAAACAGCAATTCAAAATGATTTGCAACCTACCGCAAGTTTACTATTTTTGCCCAACTTATACTCAATTAAAACAACCAACCTATGAGATTATCTACGCTTGCCTTTACATTCCTGCTATGTATTTGTGCAACAGATTTGCTGGCACAGACAGAAACCACTACCCAGACAACCTCAACTGTTTCAGGAGTTGACAGGCTGCCGAAAAGAAAAGATTATAACACCTGGTCTGTTGGTGTACATTTTGGACTTACTTATCCCAATACCGATATTGCCGCCAGCGACTTGAATGCCGATAACTTCAAAAGCCAGCTTGGATTTGGGTTACAGGTTTCGAAGTTTTTTTCACATAGTTTCGCATTACAGGGACAATTTATACATGCAAACATTAAAGGTATTTCTGATAAGGATCCGTTTTATGGCTATTCAACAGTTATTAATTATGACGCATCAATCAATGCCGTTGGACACATCGGGAACATTGGGTTTTTAAAACGTTCACCCAATCTTGGCTTATATGCATATGTAGGAATAGGCCTGATGAATTTCTCACCAGAAAATACCTGGGGTGAGGGTGATACCGTCCTTAGCAAAAACCGTATTGTACAACCAAACGGATCATATTCTGATATTGACTATAATCCCACGTCTGAGCTTGTTATACCGTTTGGCGTTGGTATGAGGTACAGAATTGACAAAAAGGTTTCCATACACGCTGAATTTTCATACAGAACAACTCGGTCGGATAAACTGGATGGATTCTACAGGATTCTTTCAAATGATGATCATTACAGCTACATAAACATAGGCGCAACTTACCATATCGGGAAGAAGGATAAGACCATTGAATGGGTAAACCCGCTTCAGACCATTTACACCGATCTGTACGACACAAAAGAAAAAGTGGACATGATGAGTGGTGATAAAGACAAGGATGGCGTTGCTGATATGTTCGACCGCGATGCTGCCACTCCCGAAGGCGTCAAAGTTTATGGTGATGGAACATCTGTTGATACAGACGGTGATGGCGTTCCTGATTACCTGGATGCTGAACCCTTCTCTGCCAAGGGCGCGAAAGTGGATGCGCAGGGCCGTGAAATCGACGCTGATACAGATGGAATTCCAGACAGCCGTGATATGGAACCGAATACTCCGAAGGGAACCCTGGTAACAGGAACAGGAATTACCATTCCTACTACAGGTCCGGGATCAAGTTCATCTTCAGTGATGACAGGCTATATTCCGTCTGTATTCTTTGATGTGAACAGCGCGAATGTGACTCCTAAATATTATGAGATGCTTGCAGACATCGCATTGGTTTTGAAAAACAATCCAAGCATTAAATTTGAGGTTGTTGGAAATTGTGATACACGTGCTGATGAAGGCTACAACAAGACATTGGGTGAGAAGAGAGCTGAAGCCGTGAAAAAACACCTGGTGAAACGCTATGCCATTGATGAATCAAGGCTCAGCGTTGTAACAAGAGGTAAAGACAGTCCTATAACTTCAGACCATGCCATGAACCGCAGGGTTGATTTCAGAGTGACTCAATAACATTATTAATTCTTTGTAAAGAATCCCGTCTCGCCTCAGGCCAGACGGGATTTTTAATTTCTCAGCTTCCGTGCAATATCATGGATGACGATACCCGCACAGACTGAAACATTCAGCGAGTGTTTCGTTCCGTACTGATGTATCTCAATAGCACAGTCGACCATTTCCATGGCATCCTCGCTTACGCCGAACATTTCATGACCAAAAATTAATGCAAGCTTTTTATCATCAGCGGGAGAAAAAATTTGCAGTTCCTCCCCTCCTTCTGCCTGTTCCACTGCTACCAGTTGAAAATCCTGTCCTTTCAATTCTTCAAGTGCATCGCGCGTCGTTTTAAAATATTTCCAGGCAACAGATTCAGTTGCGCCCAATGCCGTTTTTTCTATTTCCCGGTGAGGCGGCTTGGCTGTAATCCCACATAAATAAATCGCTTCACACAGAAAGGCATCAGCTGTGCGGAAAACACTGCCTACATTGTGCAGACTGCGCACGTTATCGAGCACGATTATCAACGGGATCTTGGAAGCAGATTTGAATTCATCAACATTCTTCCTGCCTAACTCATCATTACTTATCTTGCGCATCTTTGGGAAATATTCTGCAAATAAAGAAAAGAACATTCAGGTAATTACTATATTCGTTATCAGATGGAATCAGTTGAAAGTCAGATGCAGGTAAAAGAAGTGGAAACCCCACTGATGAAGCAGTATTATGGTATTAAAGCAAAATACCCTGATGCACTGCTGCTTTTCCGCGTCGGAGATTTTTATGAAACCTTTGGTGAAGATGCCATACGCGCCTCCGCTGTTTTGGGAATTGTACTCACACGCAGGGCCAATGGAAAAGGCACATTCATTGAACTGGCAGGTTTCCCCTACCACTCCCTTGATAGCTATTTACCAAAACTGGTGCGCTCTGGCCTGCGGGTTGCCATCTGCGACCAACTTGAAGACCCGAAACTGACAAAGAAAATTGTAAAACGTGGAGTTACTGAACTGGTAACGCCGGGTGTATCCTACAACGATAAAATTCTTGAACACAAGAAAAATAATTTCCTCGCCTCCTTGTATGATGATGGAAAAAAATGTGGGGTTGCCTTCATTGATATTTCAACAGGCGAATTTTTTGTTTCGGAAGGATCAAAAGAGCAGGCAGAAAAACTGATACAAAATTTTCAACCCAGTGAAATTGTTTATCAGAAAAACAGGAAAAAAGAATTCAACGAACAGTTCGCAAAAAGCTATTACAGCTTTGCAATGGACGAATGGATCTTCCAGACAGACTATGCCGGCGAGTTGCTGTGTAAACATTTTGAAGTCTCGTCCCTGAAAGGTTTTGGTATTGATGGCCTCGATGCTGCCATCATCGCTGCCGGCGCAGCATTCCATTATGTGAGTGATACACGACAGGACCAGCTCAAACACATCTCCGGAATATCAAGGGTAACAGAAGAAAATTACGTGTGGCTCGACCGTTTTACGATCCGGAACCTTGAGCTCGTTTATTCAACAAATGAAAATGCAGTCACACTGCTGGATGTCATCGACAGCACAATCACCCCTATGGGAAGCAGGTTGCTGAAGCGATGGTTATTGATGCCACTGAAAGATGTGCATGCCATTGAAGAGCGCCAGGAAGCCGTTAATTATTTATTGCACCAACAGGATATCAGAAATGCCATCAACCAGCAACTCAAACTGGTTGGCGACCTCGAAAGACTGATCTCCAAAGTGGCACTGGGAAAAGCCGGACCGAGGGATATTCAGCAGTTGCAACGTTCACTGGAAGTGATATCAAAACTGAAAGAAGAATGCAGTCAGTGCGAAAACCCATCCATAAAGGTTATTGCAGATCAGCTGAATCCATGCATTGTGCTGCGCGATAAAATCCTGAAAGAGCTGCATGAAGATCCGCCTGCCATGGTAATCAAAGGCATGGTGATGAAAAGTGGCGTATCACCGGAACTGGATGAGCTTCGCGAAATCGCATACCATGGAAAAGATTATTTATTGCAGATACAAAAGCGCGAAGCAGAGATCACAGGCATCACCTCGCTGAAGGTGGGCTTCAATAATGTTTACGGATATTACATTGAAGTAACCAACGTCCACAAGAACAAGGTTCCCGTCGAATGGGTGCGCAGACAAACGCTGACGCATGCAGAAAGGTATATCACTGAAGAGCTTAAGGTCTATGAAGAAAAAATTCTGGGCGCAGAAGAAAAGATCCTCGCCCTTGAAACAAAGTTGTTTGCTGACCTGGTGCAGTCCTGCTTTGAATACATCAAGCCTGTTCAGTTAAATGCCTCCGTTCTGGCAAGACTGGATTGCCTCTCCTCATTTGCACAGATTGCACAGGAAAACGAATACGTTCGTCCACATGTGAATGACGGATTTGTAATTGATATTAAAAACGGTCGTCACCCGGTTATTGAAAAGCGGCTTCCTGCAGGAGAAAAATACATTGCCAACAACGTTTATCTGGACAATGAAACACAACAGATCCTGATGATCACCGGGCCAAACATGTCAGGTAAATCAGCGATCCTCAGGCAAACGGCTTTGATCGTACTGCTTGCCCAAACAGGAAGTTTCGTTCCTGCCACAGCTGCGGAGATCGGCATTACAGACAAAATATTTTCCCGCGTAGGCGCTTCAGATAATATTTCTTCGGGTGAATCCACTTTCATGGTGGAGATGAATGAAACAGCAAGCATCCTGCACAATTTATCCGACAGAAGCCTGATCCTCCTCGACGAAATAGGTCGCGGAACATCAACCTATGACGGCATCAGCATTGCATGGGCAATAACAGAATACATACATGAACATGCGCACAAAGCCAAAACGCTTTTTGCCACGCATTACCATGAGCTGAATGAAATGGAAGAGACAATGCCAAGGATCAAAAACTTTCATGTCACGATAAAAGAAATTGACAACAAGGTTCTATTCCTGCGCAAGCTTGCCAAAGGCGGCAGCGAACACAGTTTTGGAATTCATGTAGCTAAAATGGCCGGCATACCTTCTAAAGTGGTGAACAGGGCCGATGAAATCCTTAAGCAGCTGGAGCAAATCAGAAAAGCGCACAATCAACAGTCTGCGAGGAAAATTTCAAAAGATGAAATGCAGCTCAGTTTTTTCAAACTTGATGATCCTGTGCTGGAACAGATCAGAGAAGAACTGCTCAAAGTAGATGTGAATAACCTTACGCCGGTTGAAGCGCTGAACAAGCTGAATGAGATCAGGAAGATAATTGGGAATTAGGAAGGGAAGTAAAAAGTAGGCAGTAGGCAGTAAAAAAAAATAATTTGGGATTATTAGTCATAGGGGTTGCACCCTAAAGTTCCTGATGTTTCGGGAGGGGTGAGTGGAGATAATTTGAAGCAGACAACGCACAATATTTTCATTGCTACTATTCAATGAACGCTCTATTGTTATTCCAAAACAGGACTAGACTACACCATCGGTTCAGAACAATTCTGACATATTGAAATAGCTGCTGTCAGGATAAAACATAAAAAAGCAGGAACCATCCTTTATAGAATTGACAATCGGGCTGCATTGATCTTCCGGCACCGCAGGGCATCCCTGGCTTCTTCCCAGTCTCCCAAACTGATCAATGAATTCCTTACTTACATAGGGTGCACCATGCATGACAATGCCACGTTGTTCAGCATCATCATTTATTCCCTTTTCCAAACCCTTTAGTTTCATGGACAAACCATGTGCGCCATTATATGTGCCTTCGGTCAGGTAAAACCCAAGGCTGGACTGAAATGATTCTGGCTTGTTAGAAAAATTCTGTGCAAATTCTTCACCTGAATTGCGGCCATGAGCAACATAGGTATTAAACAAAACTCTCCCGGCAGCTAAATCTATTACATATAGTCTTTTAGAGTTTGATGATTGTGACATGTCTGCAATAGAAAGCAAATTGGATTTACCGATGCAATGTTTTTCATCAAGAATTTTCCAGCCTGATAACGCTTTGAAAAACACTTCACTTCTTAACCCGATATCGGAAAGCTGCAATTGATCATACAACCGCGAATCTTTATCCATTGCCTTTTCGGCGTGACTGTCAAATTTTGAAAAACCCATTGTAGTTGCAAGCAGAACGACAAGCGGCAGCACGTAGTTTCTCTTCTTCGAAAAAAAAGTCTTCATTAAAATAGTATGTTTAAATTGAAAATCCCCTCTCAATCCAATATATAAAAGTAATCA
>CAYHHK010000128.1:0-10882 GCA_964356415.1 uncultured Flavobacteriales bacterium | reverse complement strand
AAGTGATTAAGTGATTAAGTGATTAAGTGATTAAGTGTTAGCAGTTTAAGAATAATTAAAAAACAAAATGGATAAGAATTCACCAAAATTCAAAGTACGCCTGGGACTATTTATTGCAGGGGGGCTGGCATTGTTTGTACTTGCGATTTTCATTATCGGCAAACAAAAAAATCTATTCAATCCCGTTTTCAGGCTTACATCCACATTTTACAATGTTAGCGGATTGCAGGTCGGCAATAATGTACGATTTTCCGGAATCAATGTCGGTACGATAGATAAAATCAGCATCATTAACGATTCGATGGTCCGGGTTGATATGCTGGTAAAAAAGGAGATCAACCCGTTTATCAAATCTGATTGTGAAGTGACGATCGGTTCCGAGGGAATTATCGGAGATCGTTTATTGGTCATTACTCAAGGGACCTCTGATGCTCCAATGGCAAAAGAAGGAGAAGAATTGGTGTCGAATGAGCCGGTCGAAACAGATGCCATCATGGCAAGTTTACAGATCACGGCAGGAAATGCAGAAATTGTATCCCAGCAACTTGCTGAAATCATGATGAAGATAAACAGCGGGAACGGAACACTTGGAAGGCTGATCCAGGACTCTACGATCGCTGAAAACATAAATCAGACCATCGTGAACCTAAAGAAGAGCAGCAAGGGGCTGGATGAAAACATGAATGCCGCAAAGGAAAATTTTCTTCTGAAAGGGTATTTTAATAAAAAGCAGAAAGCGGCCGCGAAACTCAAAGCGGAACAACAAAAAGCTGAAGAAGAAAAAAAGAAAAACAATGATCAGAAATAATCAGCAATTTTACATCCCGAAACCTTACAGCGGTTGAAATATTTTTACTATGCTTATCAACGGAAAAGACATTACTGTTCATGCAAACGGAATAACAATTTGTTACGATGACCAGGGAGTTGAGGGAACGCCATTGATCTTCATCCACGGCTTTCCATTTGACAAATCCATGTGGAGTCCGCAAGTTGATTTTTTCAAGCGAACGCATCGTGTTATTGCTTATGATTTGCGGGGTTTTGGCAAATCCACCTTTACAGATGAAGAGACAAGCATCAGTTTGTTTGCAGATGATCTTGTCAATCTGATGGACATTCTTGAAATTCCTCAAGCCATTGTATGTGGCTTGTCAATGGGGGGATATATTTTACTGAATGCAGTAAACCGTTACCCTCAAAGGTTCAAAGCGATTGTGCTAAGCGATACGCAATGCATTGCTGATTCGGAAGAAGGCAGAGAAAAACGATTTAGTACAATTACGCAGATCAAAGCTGAAGGGACGCAGAATTTTGCGGATGCTTTTGTAAAAAATGTCTTTTTCAGCAATACACAAATCAACAAAAAGGAACTGGTAGAGAATATTAAGCAGGTTATTCTTTCTACATCACCGGAAATTATTACGTCAACTTTAAAGGCACTGGCACTGCGAGACGAAAGCTGTTATGTTCTTGACAATATTAATATTCCCACCTTAGTACTTTGTGGCGAGGAGGATAAAATTACACCACTATCACAATCAGTATTTATGCACGACCACATTTCTTCATCCATACTTGCTTCAATAGCTGAGGCAGGGCATCTTTCGAACCTTGAACAGCCGGCAATATATAATAAACACCTGTCAAATTTTCTTTCCACGCTATAGAAATGAAATCAACGCATGCGCCGTCCATTGCTATTTTTTCTGTTTTTATTTTTTGCGTTTGCTGAGCCGGGCGCCGGACAAATCACAACTACGCAAAAGGATACATCCCTCGTATACAGGAAAATTGAATCGTATTCCAGCAAGAGGAAGTTTTCCAAATTTTTATACGGATTATTTTTTAAGCCAGTAAAAGCAACTCCACCGGTTCCAGGAAAGAAAAAGAGAAAAAGCATCCCAAAACCATACAGTGCATATGAGGGAAAAATAATTCGCCAGATAAACATTACCACACTTGATCCGTTCGGTTATTCCATTACCGATACTGCATCACGAAATCAAAATTTTTTCTACAGGGCAGGTAATAATATGCACATTAAGACTCAGCGTCTCACCATCAGAAACCTGCTTCTGATAAAAAAGAATGAACCTTTTGATTCATTGCTTGTGAGTGAATCGGAACGGTTAATACGCAGCCAGAAATACGTTCATGAAGTTTCTTTTCGTGTTGAACCTGTGGGAATCGGAACTGATTCGGTGGATATATATATACGTGAACTGGACATCTGGAGTATTATTCCGGCTGTAGCAATTACACCTGGACGATTTACACTTGACCTGACCGACAGGAACTTCCTTGGGCTCGGACATGAATTCCAGGGTGCTGACAGCTGGTATCATTCCATCGGAAGTAATGCATTTTTTAGCAGCTATACAATCCCCAACATCCGCAACAGCTATATCAATGCGAGGGTGCACTATGAAACTGATGAATACAAGAATTTTGGAAGGAGCGTTGCTGTTGAGCGCCCTTTCTTTTCTCCTGTTGCTAAATGGGCAGCAGGGCTGATATTATCACAGAATTATAAAAAAGACTCAATCAACTTCCGGCAATCAGGCAATGTTCCGTTTGATGTAAAATTCAATCTTTACGATTACTGGGCCGGGAGCGCACGCCGTATATTCAAAGGAAATACAGCAGATCAACGCACTACCAACCTTATTTTATCGGCGCGTTTTATTCAGATCAATTACCTTCAGAAGCCGGAACCACTTTACGATTCCTTGCGGGTATTCACCAATGAAAACTTTTATCTGGGCGCCATTGGAATATCCACTCGCAACTATGTTCAGGATAAATATATTTTTAACTACGGTAATACTGAAGATGTTCCGATAGGAAAAGTATATGCTCTTACGTTCGGCTACCAGGAAAAAAATTCGACGGGCCGACTATATCTGGGTGCACGGTATTCTCTGGGTGGTTACTATAGACTCGGATACATCAGTTCGAATTTTGAATATGGAACTTTTTTTCGTTCCTCCCGACCTGAGCAAGGCGTTTTCTCAGCCGGACTCAATTACTTTACAGGTCTTTTTGAGTTAGGTAACTGGAATATTCGTCAGTTTGTAAAATCGATTGTCACTTATGGAATAAGGCGACTTCCAAATGAGCATCTCAACATTAACAATGAAAACGGAATTCGCGGATTTAACCCTTCGATGTTATGGGGTACCAATAAATTTGTGCTTACACTTCAAACACAGACATACTGCCCCTGGAATATTCTGGGATTCAGGTTTGGTCCTTACATTATTTACTCAATGGGCATGCTGGGAAATGCCGATTCAGGTTTCAAGAAAAGCAGGGTTTATTCTCAATTTGGTTTTGGCCTTTTGATCAAGAATGAATATCTTGTCTTTAATTACTTTCAGGTTTCTGTTGCCTTCTACCCGGTAATTCCGGAAACAGGTGATAATATTTTTAAAATAAATCCCAATTCATCGACTGATTTCGGGTTTCGCAATTTTGAGATCGGAAAGCCCGCACCAGTACTGTACCAATAGAACTGTATCTTATCAATGCTATGAAAAAAAAACATTTTTTTAAAAAAACCGGAAATCTTTTTAAAGAAACCTTTCGAGAATTTATCGATGACAATGCCATAAAATTAAGTGCAGCTCTCTCCTACTACACCATTTTTTCACTTCCACCCTTGCTCATCATCATTATCAGCTTGAGTGGATTTTTCTTTGGAGCTGATGCAGTGAAAGGAGAAATATTCGGACAGATCAATGGGCTGGTTGGAAATGAGGCCGCTCTTCAGATACAAGAAACCATTAAAAATGTAAAACTTTCTGAGAGCAACACATTTGCAACCACCATAGGTGTGATCGTTTTACTGATCGGAGCATCGGGTGTTTTTGCTGAAATCCAGGATTCAATAAACTATATATGGGGCATCAAAGCCAAGCCAAAACGGGGTTTGATAAAATTTATCAAGAACAGGATCATGTCCTTTTCCATGATCGGCTCAGTCGGCTTCTTATTACTGGTAGGTTTAATTGTCAATTCCCTGATGGACGTTCTCAATCAACGGCTTGCATCATATTTTCCCAAGGACTCTGTTTACTTATTTTATGTAATCAATTTGCTTATTGTTTTCGTGATTATCACACTGCTGTTTACGGTCATTTTCAAAACATTACCAGACGGAAAAATAGTTATTAAAGACTGTATCATCGGGGCCTCTTTTACGGCTTTTCTTTTCATGATTGGTAAATTTGCCATCGGCGCCTACCTTGGAAGTACAGCCATTGCATCAATTTATGGAGCAGCAGGCTCGATCATTTTAATCCTGGTATGGGTTTACTATTCGGCGATCATACTTTATTTCGGAGCAGAATTTACAAAGGTTTATGCCCATCTTCACGGGGATAAAATAATACCAAACGAATATTCGATAAGAGTAGAAAAATAGCTCACTGAAATGCGTGAATAATGTAACACTTTTTAAAAGTTATGTAAGGTTCCGCTTCCGATCAATTCCGATTTTTACTCAATCATAGGACAAAATTCAAAAAGGGAGTATTCATTGCAGGAATTGCAATAGCCCATCTTTTCTTAGTTACTATTTCATTTATTTCTCCAATTGCAAAGTACCTGATTCAAAAGTATGATGAGAAATATACGGGGCGAGAGATCACGTTGAGTTGGATATATTTAAATCCATTTACCGGATACATCCATATAAGCGATTTAAATATTCACGAACAGAACAGTGACAGTGTGTTCTTTTCCACTTCCGCTATGAGTGCAAACTTCGCAATGGCATAACTTTTCTCCGGTACCTACGAGATCAGTGAATTCACTTTAGATCACCAACAGGAATCATCATACAAAACAAAAATTATTTCAATTTCAATGACCTTATTGCTAAGTTTTCTACCTCTGAAGGTGCTGACACTACTGCAGCGCCTGTCCACTTTAATATCCTCAACATAAAAATAATTGATGGTATGTTTAATTATATCGAACAAGTAACACCCATCAATTATTCTATCCGGGAGTTTAATTTTGAAAGTTCCGGGAAACACTGGGACTCGGATTCGATCACAGGAACTTTTTCAGCGCAGCCCGGAACAGGAAGTGGCGATATTAAAGGCGATTTCATGCTCAATTTCACAAGTATGAAATACAGAAGTACAGCCGTAATCCGCAAATTCGATCTTAATATTATTGACCAGTATCTGAAAGATCTTACAAATTATGGAAGTTTTTCAGCCAATCTGGATGCAGACATGACAGCTACAGGAAGTTTTGAAAATAAAGCTGATGTTACCATCAAAGGATTAATTGCTGTCAATGATTTCCATTTTGGCAAAAACAAAAACGATGATTATGCAGCCTTCAAAAAGTTCACGCTTGCTATTAATGAGCTAAGTCCGTTAAAACACATATACATCTTCGATTCTGTTACGGTACTCCGCCCCTATTTCAAATATGAGCAATACGATTCGCTGGATAATATGGAAACCATGTTTGGTAAAAACGGGAACAACATCACAAGCGCCAACTCAGCTGATGCTAAATTCAACCTTGTAATTGAAATAGGAAATTATATCAAGGAGCTTTCAAAAAATTTCTTCAGGAGCGATTATAAAATAAACCGATTTGCGATCTCAGAAGGGAATATCAGGTTCAATGATTATTCAATTAGTGAAAAATTTGCAATTGGCCTGGATCCATTGTACATATTTGCTGATTCCATCGATAAAAATCACAAACGCGTATCTGTATTTCTGCAGTCAGGCATACAGCCTTACGGCCAGGCATCTGTAGCCATCAGCATTAATCCCAAAGACAGCAGTGAATTTGACTTGCAATATCACTTATTGAAATTGCCGGCACCGATGTTTAATCCTTATCTTATCTCCTTCACTTCCTATCCCATGGACAAGGGATCAATCGAACTCAACGGAGAATGGAATGTAAGAAATGGAACCATACAGAGCAAGAATCACCTACTGATAATAGATCCAAGATCAACAAAGCGTGTGAAAAACAAAGACACGAAATGGATACCTACATGGCTGATCCTGGCATTTATCCGTGAGCGGGGTAATGTTATTGATTATGAAGTTCCGATCACGGGGAATCTGAAAGATCCAAAATTTCATTTGCATGATGTGATCACTGATGCACTCACAAATATTTTTGTTAAGCCGGCCACAACACCTTACCGTGTAGAAGTAAAAGAAGTTGAAACAGAAATTGAGAATTCACTTATCCTGAAGTGGGATATGCGTCACAACACGCTTCAATCAAATCAGGAAAGATTTATTCACAAAATGGCCGACTTCGTTCGGGAAACACCGGAAGCATCAATTGTCGTTTCTCCGCAACAATACGCAATGAATGACCCCGAAGCAGAGCTTCGAGGTCTCAATTTGAATATAATTTTTTGTCTTGCCCTAGGCGAGACGAGGTATTAAACCAGAGATCCTGCGAAAGCGGGATTATTCCGATAGCTATCGGAACGACTAAGGCTTTTAGTGCGTGCTTTACACTTCTAAAAGCCAAGTCTCATTAATTAAATCGAAATGAAATATTTCAATACTTTTTCCATCGCCGCACTTTTCACATGCCTTAGTGTTATGCAATCAGATGCCACAATATTGAATGTACAGGTTGAAGACAATCAATTTAATCTGGGAAATTTTTCAATTAATACAGGTGACACCATCATCTGGATTTGGGATAATAGCGCCGGTGCTCATACCACTACTTCCACATCGATTCCTGTCACAGCAACTACATGGGATGATCCCATCAATCAGGGTTCACCAACATTCCTTTATATTTCTGCATTTGCAGGTAGTTATGATTACCAATGTAACTTCCATGTTACCTCGGGAATGACAGGTCATTTTACAGTGATTGGCAATAATAGAACACCCTTTTTTTCAGGTATGCATGCGGCAGGAACCTTCACCGAAGAATTTGAATCAGGTACGTTAAGCAAGGGTGTTTATGTTATTAATTTAGAAACGCCGGAAGGCAACATTTCAAGAAAAGTAATATTGCAGTAAGCATATAGCTTCTCCCCTGCTTCGGTTCCGTAAGTATCAAAACACTTTTCATAATCGAGTTTCTTAATATGCAGGCCATAAAATAGTGTCATAAAGTAAATGAATTGAAGGATTCCTCTCTCGTCTAAGCCGAGATCAGAATGACAGTATTACGTATTGAGTTATGGGAGATTCCGGAAGTCCGTTTCAGTCTCAAACCCGTTATCTCCCAGATTAAAACCAAATATTGTCATTCGGCAATTGTAGGAAGTGTCCAGTGAATCAGCTGTGAAGAAAACCAGTTAATGTTAACTGATGATGTGTTACTGTTTAGTGTCCTCAGTAATAATTGGAAGCCCTTATTCTGTTGTGCGATTGCGTGAATTATACAACATTATCAGAAAGTTGTATAACAATAAACATGTCCCTGGTGACGACCTTTACAAATTCAACAAATACTATGGTTTCAGTGAAGAAAGAAGGTGTACTTCTTAAGAAAACAGAACTTGGTTTTGAAAACGAAGGAGTTTTAAATCCTGCTGCACTTCGAGAAGGGGAAAGCGTGCATTTGTTTTACAGAGCAGTATCAAAAGGTAACTACTCGAGTATTGGATACTGTAGGTTGAACGGCCCACTAACTGTTGAAGAACGGTTAAACGTGCCGGTAATATTTCCACAGGAGGAACTGGAATCGCATGGTGTTGAAGATCCACGCATCACCAAGATTGATGACCTATACTACCTTACATATACTGCCTATGACGGAGTGAATGCACTTGGATGTCTGGCCGTTTCCACAGACTTAAAGACATGGCAGAAGTATGGATTGATAGTTCCTTCCATTACATATGAGGAATTCAGCCGTCTTGCAGAATCAAAAGGACCAATCAATTCAAAATACCTCCGCTATAACGAGCATGAACGCATCAAAGAGAAACAAGGAAAGAAAGTTCTTCTCTGGGATAAGAATGTGATATTTTTCCCCCGACGAATAAAAGGGAAACTCCATTTTTTGCATCGTGTACGTCCTGACATCCAACTGGTCTCAGTGTATGAGTTGGAAGAACTTACACCTGAATTCTGGCAGAACTATTTCATCCATTTTACTGATTCCATTGTACTTACTCCAAAACACAAGCATGAAGTAAGTTATATTGGCGGAGGAAGCACTCCGATAGAAACCAAACACGGCTGGTTGGTCATCTATCATGGAGTTCACGATACGCTGAATGGGTTCATCTATACTGCCTGCGCAGCATTGTTAGATCTTGAAAACCCACTGATTGAACTTTCAAGACTACCGTATGCATTATTCAAACCCGAACATGCGTGGGAGCTAAAAGGAGAGGTTAACAATGTTTGCTTTCCAACCGGCACGGTTCTCTTCGGTGATACACTGTATATATATTATGGCGCTGCCGACGAACAAATCGCTGTTGCATCAGTGGGCTTATCTGAATTACTCGCAGAATTATTATTAAATATGACGACACATGAGAAATGATATTGATACAAGCAGTGAAGAAAACATTATGACAGGATTACTTGAAAATATTCTTTCCGCCAACAGGATCAAAAATCCTTCTGCGAAGTTGCCGGAAATTTTATTTATCACTTCATATCCAGGAAGGGAATGTGGGATTGCAACATATTCACAGGATTTACTGAAATCGTTAAACGGAAAATTCAGCACATCATTTTCGCTCAAAGTGTGTGCGTTAGAAGCAGGCAGCAATGAGAATAACGAGGTGATCTACAACTATCCTGAAGAAGTAAAATATGTACTAGATACTACTGCCTCAAAAAAATATGTTGAAATGGCACATAAAATAAATATGGACAGCAGTATCCGTTTCGTAGTAGTACAACATGAGTTTGGTTTTTTTGCAAATAACGTAGAAGACTTCAACCTCTTTCTGGAGAGACTTACTAAGCCCGTCATAACAGTTTTCCATACTGTTTTGCAACGGCCTGATGAAGCCTTGAAAAGCAAAGTAAGACGGATAGTGAATGCCTCATCATCCATTATTGTAATGACTAATTTTTCTTCAGCTGTATTAATGAAGGATTACAATGTTCATTTAGAAAAAATAGCAGTTATCCCACATGGCACACATCTGGTCACACATTCAGATAAAAATTTCCTAAAAGAAAAATACAATCTTACAGGAAAAAAAGTCCTTTCTACTTTCGGCCTACTCAGCTCAGGAAAAAGCATTGAAACCACACTTGACGCACTGCCATCCATCGTGCATCTATACCCCGAAGTATTGTTTCTAATCATCGGCAAGACGCATCCCTCTGTAGTAAAACATGAGGGAGAAAAATACCGGATAATGCTGGAAGAGAAGATTGCCGATCTTCAATTAGGATCTAACGTAAGATTTATAAAACAGTTCCTTCCATTGCCTGAGCTGCTTGAATATCTGCAACTCACAGATATTTACTTATTCACGTCAAAAGATCCGAACCAGGCTGTGAGCGGAACGTTTTCTTATGCCATCAGCTGCGGATGCGCCGTAGTTTCCACTCCAATACCACATGCAAGGGAAGTATTGAAAAATGACGCAGGTATTATTTTTGATTTTGAAAATTCAGCCCAGCTTTCTTCGGCGATCATTAATTTATTGCAAGATGATGAATTGACAAAAAACATCAGCTCAAATGGCTTACATAGGACGGCTTCGACCTCATGGGAAAATTCTGCCATAGCACATGCCCGTTTGTTTGCGCAAACAGAAACGGGAAATATTACCTTGCGGTATAACCGGCCGGTTTTGAATCTTGAACACATAAAGAAGTTAACAACAGATTTCGGGATGCTTCAATTTTCAAAGATCAACAAGCCTGATCCTGAATCAGGATATACGCTGGATGACAATTCCAGGGCATTGATTGCGATGTGTATGCATTTTGAATTAACAGGTGATTTACTGGATCCACAATTCATTCGAACTTATCTGAATTTTATAAAACATTGTCAGCAACCGGAAGGATATTTTCAAAATTATGTGGATGCCTCACAGGAATTTACAGTGCAAAATCACATCACCAATCTCGCAGATTCTAACGGGCGGGCAATATGGGCACTGGGATTTTTGCTTTCCAAAAGCAACCTATTGTCTGTTGAGCTCATTTCTACGGCGGAAGAAATTATGGAACTTGCATTGCCGCGCATTGAGATGATCCATTCAACAAGGGCAATGGCATTTGCAATAAAAGGATTGTATTATTATAATCTTGAAAAAAGATCTGTAGAGAATTCCAATCTTATCAGAACACTGGCCAATAGAATGCTTCAAATGTACCGTCACGAATCAGCAGGAACATGGCATTGGTTTGAAAGCTACCTTACCTATGCGAACAGCATCTTACCAGAAGCGATGCTTTGTGCCTGGCTGGAGACCGGTGACATCACTTATAAAGAAGCAGCAAAGAAATCATTTGATTTTCTTTTGTCGCATACTTTCAACGGAAAAGAAATGAAGGTGATCTCCAATAAAAGATGGCTTCACAAAGGACAAGAAGAAATTTCACACGAAGTCGGAGGTGAACAACCAATTGACGTGGCTTACACCATTCTTGCATTAAAGAGATTTTATGATGTGTATCAGGAAGATTCATACAGCCATAAGATGGGAATTGCCTTCAATTGGTTCCTCGGAAACAATCATCTTCATCAGATTATTTACAATCCGTGCACAGGGGGATGTTATGATGGGTTGGAAGAAAATTATGTGAATCTGAATCAGGGCGCTGAATCCACTCTCAGCTACCTTATGGCGAGGCTCACCATTGAAAAACACGCATCATACAAACATGTTACAAGACAATCCCAAAACCGGGTTTCACGAGATAATGTG
>CAYHHK010000127.1:0-11058 GCA_964356415.1 uncultured Flavobacteriales bacterium | reverse complement strand
GCTGCACTACTTCTGCTCCTCCCCCGCTCACCCTAATCCCTGAAGGGAACCACGCTCGCATCACTGAATTTTTCATTGATCATACGTTAATTTATTATTTGGAATTATACTTCTGATTAATGCGGTGCTGCTGTTCCGGTGACTTCTGACTTCTGACTTGTGACTTGTGACTTCTGACCTCCCCTTCTCCCCTTCTCCCTGTCTCCCTGTCTTTCTTCCTAACTCACCTTCCCTGCTAATAGATACAGTACTGCCATTCTGATCGCCACTCCATTCTCTACCTGCTGAAGAATAATGGACTGATCGCTGTCTGCCACATCGCTGGTAATTTCCACTCCCCGGTTGATAGGCCCGGGATGCATCACTGTAATTTTCTTGCTGAGTGAATTAAGAAGGGATCTGTCTAAACCGTAAAGCATCATGTACTCGCGCAATGATGGAAAATATTTTATGTCCTGACGCTCCAGTTGTATGCGCAGCATATTAGCTACGTCACACCAATCAAGTGCTTTATGAAGATCGTGCTCAACTTTCACTCCCAGCGATGAAATATATTTTGGTATCAGTGTAGTCGGACCGCAAACCATCACTTCCGCACCCAGTTTTTGCAAACAGAAAATATTTGACAATGCAACACGCGAATGGAGTATGTCACCCACGATGACAACCTTCTTCCCCTTCACCTCGCCATGCTTTTCACGGATCGAATACGCATCAAGCAATGCCTGTGTGGGATGTTCATGCGCTCCGTCGCCTGCATTCACGATACTTGCATTCACGTGCCTGCTCAGGAAAAGAGCTGCTCCTGCATTCGGATGGCGCATTACAATAATATCCACTTTCATTGCAAGAATATTATTCACGGTATCAATCAGAGTTTCGCCTTTGCTAACAGATGAAGACGATGCTGCAAAATTGACGACATCGGCGCTCAGCCTTTTTTCTGCCAGTTCAAAAGACAATCTTGTTCGTGTGGAATTTTCAAAAAACAAATTGGCAACAGTAACATCACGAAGGGAAGGAACTTTCTTCATCGGTCGGTTGAGCACGTCCTTGAAGTTATCAGCTGTAGAAAAAATAAGCTCAATATCTTCAATAGAGAGGCCTTTGATTCCCAGAAGATGGTTTGAGCTGAGTGATGACATTTTTTAGTAGTGAGATGTTAGTAGTGAGATGTTAGTAGTGAGAAGTGAGTAGTGAGTAGTGAGTAGTGAGTAGTGAGTAGTGAGTGTTGAGTATTGAGATGTGATTCCGATAGCTATCGGGAGTGAGATGTTAATTCTATTTAGCTCATTCGTAACTTGGTAAATTCGTATCTATTAGTAATTAGTACCCCTGTTTTCAAGCAGTATCTCATCCACTCCTTCCGTTTCCTTCCAGTTCACGATCACCTTCTCACTTGTAATTGTATCAACTGATATACCAATGTAATCGGGTGCGATTGGAAGATGCCTTCTGTATCGTCTGTCAACGAGCACAAGCAATTCTACTTTTTTCGGACGGCCATAATCGATCATGGCATCCATTCCGGCGCGGATTGTCCTGCCGGTGTACAACACGTCATCCACGAGAATGACATTCTTGTTTTCTATCTGAAAATCAATCTTTGTAGCGCTTGGTATCACAATTTCCCTTCTCCTGAAATCATCCCTGTGAAAAGTAACGTCAAGGTCTCCGCACATGATTTTCTTTCCGGGGAATAAATTGTTCAGTTCTGCACTTATTCTTCTGGCAACAAATACACCCCTTGGTTGCAGGCCGATGATCACTGAATCAGAAAAGTCGTTGTGATTTTCGATCAACTGGCGACAAAGACGGCTAATCGTTATTCCGAACCTTGTATTATCTAAAAGTACGCGTCCTTGCATTGTTTGGCAAATATAGAGCAGAACTGTTAAAAAAAATCCCCCGATTTCTCGGAGGATTAAATTTGTTTATTCTTCTGTTTTTTCTTCTTTCTTTTCTTCTACAGGTTCAGAAGCATCTTCCGTTTTCTTCTTGCTTTTCTTCGCTGCAGTAGCTTCCATTTCAGTCTTTAGTTCACTGAGGGCTGACAGGTCACCAAGGGTTGTTCGTTCAGAACTGTCCTTCATTCGCTTCACGGTCTTGGTAGTGTCATCACGATCACGTTCCCTGGAAGCGCCTTCCGCTGCTTTGGCTTCATTTGCTTTCTCGTCATGAATTGCACGGTGAGAAACAAGTATGCGCTTTTGGTCTTTATTAAATTCAAGGATCTTGAACATTGCTTTTTCATCCACCTTTAAAGAAGTCTTTCCGTCTTCCTTGATCAGGTGTTTGCCCGGTGTATATCCTTCGATACCATACGGCAATGCGATGATCGCGCCTTTATCAGCCATCTTCAACACTGTTCCTTCATGCTCAGAACCGATCGCAAAGATGGACTCAAATACATCCCAAGGGTTGTCTTCAAGTTGCTTGTGTCCCAAGGACAATCTGCGGTTGTCCGCATCAACCTCCATAACCACCACTTCCATCTTATCACCTACTTTGCAAAACTCATTCGGATGCTTGATCTTCTTTGTCCAGGATAGGTCACTGATATGAACCAGTCCGTCAACACCTTCTTCCATTTCAACGAATACACCGAAAGGCTGGAAGTTTTTCACCACCGTTGAATGCTTCGACCCAACAGGGAATTTCTCTGCCACATTGGTCCAAGGATCAGGTTTCAATTGTTTTAATCCAAGAGACATTTTGCGTTCTTCACGGTCTAATGTGAGGATCATCGCATCCACTTCATCTCCTACTTTCAGGAAATCATGCGGACTGCGCAGGTGCTGCGACCATGACATTTCAGAAACGTGGATCAAACCTTCAACTCCCGGAAGCACTTCTACAAATGCGCCGTAGTCAGCGATCAATACCACTTTGCCTTTCAGCTTATCGCCCACTTTAAGGCTCTCTTCAAGCTGCGTCCAAGGATGCGGAGTAAGCTGTTTTAAACCGAGCGCAATACGTTTTTTCTCATCATCAAAATCAAGGATTACCACCTGTAACTTCTGGTCAAGTTTCACAACCTCTTCCGGATGTGCAACCCGTCCCCATGAAATGTCAGTGATGTGCAACAGGCCATCTACACCGCCAAGATCCATAAACACACCATAAGATGTGATGTTCTTCACTGTTCCTTCAAGTACCTGTCCCTTTTCGAGCTTCTTCATGATCTCAGCCTTCTGCAGCTCGAGCTCTTCTTCAATCAATATCTTATGTGATACAACCACATTTTTGAATTCATTGTTGATCTTTACAACTTTGAATTCCATTGTTTTATTTACAAACTGATCGTAATCACGGATCGGTTTAACGTCGATCTGTGAACCGGGTAAAAATGCCTCAATTCCAAACACGTCAACGATCAAACCACCCTTTGTACGACATTTTACAAAACCCTGAATTACTTCCTGACTTTCAAGTGCTGCATTTACCCTCTCCCATGATTTCATGGCACGTGCCTTCTTGTGAGATAGCACTAACTGACCAAGCTTATCTTCCTGAGTTTCAATATATACTTCCACCTTATCGCCTGACTTTAAATCCGGGAAATGGCGGAATTCAGACAACGGAATCAGCCCATCACTCTTAAAACCGATATTGATAAGAACATCCTTCGGGCCGATCGAAACAACCGTTCCGTCAACGATGTCATGCTCTACTACTGAGCTGAGGGTGCGGTCATAAAGTTGCTCCATATTTTTACGCTCTTCAGCGCTGTATATGTCGCCACTTTTACCCGCTGTTTCCCAGTTAAATGCATAAGGGTTTTTTCCTGAGGCAGTTGCAGGGATTGGAGTCTCTGAAGTTGGGGTTGTGATTTCTTCCGTAATCATTTAAATGTTAAATTGTTAGTATTAATTAATGAATTTATTTTTAGGGGACGCAAACTTACAAGATTATTCGGAACAACAAAAGAAATAAATACAAAATGCAGGTTTTTCCGGGCCGGATTTTAGGCAGGTTTATCTGGATAGAACAGATTTGATTTCCGCCGAAATAAAGTTGACCGGACAAGCTCAACCGGGGCTAATTTAAGCCATTCGGACGATTGGCCGGAAACGCTACTTATCCCTTCTAATCAGGAGTTTGAAGGCAATAAGCTGAAGTGCAGACAGGGGACATTGTTATCCGAAGAAGGCTAATAGAACCGTGCTAAGGAGCACCGGTTTCAATAATAAAATTTCCTGGTAATCAAAAACTCCCCACTCATGATGTTCAGGTAATAGATTCCGGCAGAAACAAGTCAAAATCTACGGCTGAATTTTCCTTTGAAGAAATGAAGGATGTCAGATGCATTTGCTCCGCTTCCATACGCACTGCAGCAATGCTGCTGAAGGTGTACGTGCCGTCAAAATCGGTTTGCATCAACCTGTAATATGAAACACCACTTAAAGGATTCATGTCCGTTAGCTTATACCGTTTTACCTGTGTGCTGTTTCCGGCACCATCAGTAAATAAGATGTCATCAAATTGAGTTCCGTTTTTGCTGCGCTGAATCGTAAACTACCGGTTATTGTATTCAGCGCTTGTTTCCCAATCCAACTCCACTTCTTTGCCATTACTCTTTGCATTAAAAGATAAAAGTGAAACAGGTAATAGATTATTCGAGGTTGTTGAAGCCAATGTAAACGGACCATAACCGCTCACGTCAGCACTCCTTACCGTCCCTGATAGGTTGTTACCTGTTGTAAGCGTATTTCCTTCGTTCACCCATTGAGTGGTACCTGCATTATATCTGGCAACCAGAAGTTGTGAAAGAAAATTCACACCGCAACTGTTGCCATCCCAACCCAGGGTTACCTTTCGCACTGATGTACCGTTATCTTGTGCAAGAAACCAGTATTCGCACTGACTGATATGATCAATTCCCGAAGCCAAATTGTTTCCATAAAGAGCCTGCGGATTCAAATGTAAATATTCTGCCGTGAATGCGTCCGATGTATTTCCTCCGGCAGTAATAGCAAGGATACGGAGGTAACCATTCCTGCCAATGGGAAAAATAAATGCATCATCACCAGACTTTTTTAAAGGCCCGTCAACATAACTTGCATGCGCCAATTGCGGAATAGCCATATGCTTTCCCCGGACTTTTTACTACCGTGGCGGAATCAAAAGTGCTTTCGTCACCGTTAGCATTACTTATGGAAGCAGATGTATTTGAAGTCCGCGGGGCACCTGCCGATGTCCATACTGCAAACCCGCTTGGAATCCCCGATGATTTAAGCCAGTTATTAGTGAAATCCTCAGCTACAGGAATTTGAATAGCAGTTGGATTTGTCTGAGCGCAAGCAAAGCCACAGTGAAAAATAACTATAAGAAAAAAAAAGCAATGTACAGGACAGACAATGGCTACACGTGCAAAAATATTTCTGAATTCAGATTGCTTCACATTGATAAAATTGACAATTACCTTTAATTATTGCAAGCAGATTGCTGCCGATGTTTCAGCGGTGTTTAATTTACCCGGTCCGGAAAAACTCCGGAAAGGTACAGGAGCGGATGAAGTTGAATTCGACTTCAAAAAAAAGGGCGGGTACATTTCAAACTTTTTTCTCCTGCCTGACTCCAAATAGATTTTCAATGCCACAATAGGTCGGGCGTTTTTCCTTTTAACAAATTATTAAATTCTGCTTGCAAAAAATCATGTAAGTTGCACCGCTAAATGTACTCCTCTCGCCTCTCGATTTTATTCTTCCTATTTCTTGTATTGCTCATGCCCTCACAGATGCATGCGCAGCAAATGAATATCAGCGGTATTGTTCAGGACACCACCGACCAGAAACCCCTGCAAAATGCCGTTGCAATGACAGTCAGGCTGAGTGATTCGCTGCTTACGGGTTTCACTCGCACAGATGCAAATGGATATTTCAAACTTGATTCAATTCCCGCAGACACATACCAGGTCATCATTTCTCATCCGCGTTTTGGAGACCAGACCATTATTCTATTGGGAAGTAAGGAAAACAACACCTTCGATCTTCAAAAAATAATCCTTCCACCCAAGAGCATTACATTGAACGAAGTAACTGTATTCGGTTATGCTGATCCGGTTTATTATAAGGGGGACACATTAATCTATACAGCCGATTCATTCAAAGTAAAACAGAATGCTGTGGTGGAAGACTTATTAAAAAAACTTCCTGGTATTAAAGTTGATGCCGACGGCAAAATTTTCTCACAAGGCAAAGCAGTTGACCAGGTACTTGTTGATGGAGATGAATTTTTTGGAAGCGATCCTACCACAGCAACAAAAAATCTTGCTGCCAGCAGCGTTGAAAGCGTTCAGGTGTATGACAAGAAGAATGAAGATGCATCTTCCGATGACAAAGAAACCCTCAAGGTCATGGACCTGAAATTGAAAGATGATGCAAAGAAAGGCTACTTTGGAAAAGTTTCGGGGGCAAGCGATTTTCAAAAATATTATGAGGGAGAATTGCTCGGAAATTACTTCAAGGGAAAAAGAAAACTATCTGTTTTTACACTTGCATCGAATACACCCAAATCAAGGTTCGACTGGAATGAAATGTGGAAATACAACATCGATGATGGCATGACAAGGGAATACACTGATGACGGCATGATGACTTCCTGGAATAGCAATGATGATGGCGGAATTCCACGGACGTTTAAAAGCGGATTTTATTTCGCCGACCAGCTGAGTAAGAAAACCAAGGTGACATTGAATTACACGTATTCCAATGCGCTTGCAGACGTTCATTCAGAAACAAGGTCACAATATTTTCTATCCGATACATCTTACAAATCAACCCAGTTCATGGATTCGCATAAATCGGGCGAAAAACATGCACCAAATATTACCATCATTCAAACAATTGATTCGCTCACCGAACTTGAAGTTTCTTCAAAGCTAAAATACAATGAAGGAAACAAGTACTCGTATGCTTATGACACACTGAGCACTAACAGTGATTCCGTTACCCGCACAACATCAGTGAATCCAAGCTCAACCACGAATAACTACGACTGGACCAATTCCGCCAAAGTGACACGCAACTTCAAAAAGAAGGAAAGAAAACTGGTGGTCAATTACACAATCGGCCTTGTGAATGCGGATACAAAAGGATTTTTAAAATCAAACGATTCTTCTCTTCCTGTTAATACAGATCAGGAAAAAACTGCTGTCAGTGATAAGCAAACCCATTCAGCAGCATTGACCTATACGGAGCCATTCACGAAAAAATTCAAGATGGAGCTTTCGTACGACATGATCTACAGCAAGGGAAAACAAACCAAAAAGACTTTTGATTATTTCAACGGCGGATACAATTCAGAAAATGGTGTTTACTCCAACAGTTTTTCGACCCTGAGGACGATCAACCGTGCCGGCGCAAAACTTTCGTACGAAGTGAAGAAATACACTTTATCACTTGGCGCACGCATACGCCAGGTGTATGCAAACAATCATAACCTCGTAAGTGATTCAACGCTTTCCCAAACAGTCAATAACATTTTACCTTATCTCACCTACCGCTATAAATTCTCTGACAATAAACAGTTGACGCTGCGCTACACTACCAATTCAGGGCAACCGGACCTGAACCAGCTGCAACCGGTTCCTGACAACAGCAATCCGAATTACATTATTAATGGAAATCCAAACCTGCTTCCTACCTATTCACACAACTTCAATCTCGACTTTTATACATGGGCACTTATCAGTGGCAGGCATCTCTGGAGCAGCATAGGCTATACCACTACGCAGCATGGATTTGCGAATGATATTTCCTATGACAGCGTCGGGAAAACCACCTCTACTCCACTCAATACTGAAGGCAATTACAACGCATATGGGTATATGGGTTTCGGCTTTCCGATACTCGACAAGGTCGTGGAATTCAACCCGGGCTTTAATTTCCAGTACAACAACAATGTGAGTTACATCAATTCCATTAAAAATACGACAAAGAATTTTTCACCCAATGCAGAACTGGATATTCAAATTGAAACAGACACGATTGAAATACATCTTGGAGGAAGTCTCAATTACAACTCAGTTTCATCAACCCTCAACACAAAAAGCGACCAGACATATTACAGCACTGCCTACAATGCTTCTGTAAACTTTACCTTTCCGGGTAAATTCAGAATTGAAACAGATGCCAGCTTCAACAAAACCTATGGCAGAGAAGACAATTACAATATCCAATACCTCATCTGGAATGCATCGTTGTATAAAACATTTTTGAAGAATGAAAACCTGATCCTGTCAGTAAGCGTGAATGACCTGTTGAATCAGAACATCAGCACCTATCGCGATACACAGGACAATGTAACCAGTGATGTGAAGTCGAACGTGATCGGACGATACTTCCTGTTTAAAATTCAATTCAAGTTTAATAGCAATAAGGAGAAAGACGGAGAGGATGAGTAGGAAGTAGGAAGTAGGAAGTCAAAAGTCAAAAGTTAAAAGTTAAAAGTAAGAAGTAAGAAGTTAGAAGTTAGAAGTTAGAAGTTAGAAATAGGCAGTTGGCAGTTAGCAATAAGCAGTAAAAAATTGACAGTAGATAATCCATCAATGACCAATGACCTAATGACGGCTGCTCTAAGGCTGCTTTACTGACCAATGACGGCTGCTCTCCGGCTGCTCCAATGAACAATGAAATTACAAATTAGAATTTTACTTAGCATCTTATTTCTATCAGGAACTGCATCTGCGCAGATAACCTCAGGGAAAATTCTGTTTGAGCGGAAGACCAACCTGTACAAGCGTTTCAAGAATGAAGACTGGGTTACCAACTGGGTGAAGGAATCGGACAAAACTAAAGTGGATGAGTTTGAATTATTTTTCAATGATACGCTTGCGTCTTTCCGACCGAAAGAAAATGACGAGAAAGAAAACTACAGCTGGATGACAAGCAAGAGCTCAACCTATCAGGATGTGAATGCCAATACTACTTATGCAATCAAAGACATCTGGGGGAACCAGGTTATATTTACAGATACGCTGCATCGCAGAAAATGGAAGATCACCGACAGCAACCGTACCATTGCAGGTTTCAATTGCCGCAAAGCCATCTGGATGCAGAATGATACAACACGCATCTATGCCTGGTACTGCAATGAGATCACTTCAGGTTTTGGTCCGGAGAGTTTTTGCGGTTTACCGGGAATGATCCTCGGTCTCGCAACAGAAGATGGTGGCGTGATTTACTTTGCCAAAACAATTGAACAAGGAAGGCAGGATTTGAATTTACTTGTCCCGCCAAAAACCAAAGAAAAGATCTTCACTGCCAAGGAGCTGAAAACAAAATTTCAAAAGGAGTACGGCAAGGAGAAATGGAGCAAAGAGTGGATTGCAAATATTTTCGACATCTGGTAACAGGTACGAATAACGAAACGATACGAATATACGAAGTACGAATACCAGGGTACTAAGTACGAATAGATACGAATATGCTTAGTACGAATAGATACGAATATACTAAGTACGAATAGATACGAATATGCTTAGTACGAATAGATACGAATATACTAAGTACGAATAGATACGTATATACCAGGTACGTATGGCGATTTTCGAATTAAGGATTTGCATACCGTATTCTGTCCAGGGCTCTTCATCCCTTCGTGATGGGTTCATCTATGTGGCCTCTGTTCCTATGTGTTTCCGGCTGTTCCAAAGACAAAAGCACAAAAAAATCGAATTCTAATAGCCCATGATTACTAATTTTCAATTTAGGAACTGCCAGAAATAGTTGGCCTATTATGGTTATTTAGTACATTCGTACTCACAAAAATTTTCGGATGGAATTTACAGCCAAACAGGTCAGCCAACTATTAGGGGGGAAAGTGGAAGGCGACGAAAACACGAAGGTCAGTACACTCAGCAAAATAGAAGAAGGAATTCCCGGATCGCTTTCCTTCCTTGCGAATCCCAAGTACATTCATCACATTTATACAACAAAAGCATCGCTGGTTATTGTAAATGATGATTTTGTTGCTGAGCACAGTGTTAGTGCTACCCTCATCAGGGTTCCGAATGCATACGAAAGTTTCGTAAAACTGCTGGAAATTTACAACCAGATCCAGCTTGACAAAAAAGGAATTGAGCAGCCGTCATTTATTTCCCCCTCTGCAAAAATCGGCAACGATTGTTATGTAGGTGCATTCGCATACATCGGCAACAATGCAGTGATTGGGAATAATGTAAAAATTTATCCACAAGCTTTTGTCGGTGACAATGTGGTGATCGGAAACAACACCACTTTGTTCTCAGGTGCAAAAGTATATTCTGAGTGTAAGATCGGTGCCAATTGCACATTGCATACAGGAACTGTGATCGGCGCTGATGGTTTCGGCTTTACGCCCAACTCTGAAAACAACTACAAAAAAGTTCCTCAGATCGGAAATGTGATCATTGAAGACCATGTGGAGATTGGTGCGAATACTTCTATTGACAGGGCAACATTGGGTTCAACGATCATCCGAAAAGGTGTAAAACTTGACAACCTCATTCAGATCGCACACAACGTTGAGATTGGTGAAAACACAGTTATTGCTGCCCAGACAGGAATTGCAGGTTCTACCAAGATAGGCAAAGACTGTATGATCGGCGGACAAGTGGGTATAGTTGGACACATCACAATTGCAGACAAAGTAAAAATCGCAGCACAAAGCGGCATCGGCAGCAGCATCACCACAGAAGGAGAAATTGTTCAGGGCTCCCCTGCTTTTGGTATTGGTGATTACAAACGCACCTATGTTGTTTTCCGTAAATTACCTGAATTGGAAAAACGAGTGAAGGAATTGGAGCAGATGCTGAAGGATTTGAAGCAGACGTCTTAAATCAATGGATATTTTTGGAGACTACTAATAGCACCTTTTGATACTTGATTTTTAAAATTCTTCTTCCGATCTATAGTACCTACCTACATGTAATGAATTTATTTAACTCCAAATTTTTCCTGCCTTTGACAGGCAAGGGAAGATGTGCGCCTATAGAAAAAATTCGTAAAAACAAACCCTCATCTTCAGCCTGAAAGTAAACGCTGAACACCGCATAAGCAAAAAGCCCCGATGATT
>CAYHHK010000126.1:0-11203 GCA_964356415.1 uncultured Flavobacteriales bacterium | reverse complement strand
GCGCTAAGACGCAAAGAATAAAATGTAATATTAACATTGCAGAGAATCAGGTGGTAATAAAATGAGGGTTTCAGAACAGCCGGTTGCACGCAAAGGACGCAAAGGTGCAAAGAATAAAATCAAATTTTGGCAAAAGCGATAATTATGTACCGGTTATAAAAAAGATCCCTCTCTCGTTAATATGACTACTCGATCAGGAATTTCCCGGAAGAGGAACTGGTATTTTCTCCCGTCAGAGAATAGAAATAAATTCCCCTTGAAGCTGATTGAAGATCAATGTCCTGTATATCATTGTTGATACTGCAGTCAAGAATCAAAAATCCTAAAGCGTTATAAATTCTCAATCTATTGAAAATAGCCGGATCTGATTTAACATAAATTTTTCCGGATGAAGGGTTCGGGTAAGCTGAAATTTTTTCAGAAAGAACAATATCAACGGCATTTACAACTTGCCCGCATTCCCATTGAAACATGGCTGCGTTATAAACTGTTTCCCATTCTGTGTATGCCTGTTTCAGCGTACTCCATTGTGCAACACCCGATGCCACAAGACTATTTACACTGTCTGCGATGGCAATTACTTTGTTATAGAAAGCAGTATCATTCAAATCTCCCTGCTCAAAAAAAATGGTTTGCAGATAAAACCCTGTTTGGGGGTATTGCCCCGACTGAACTCTACTGACAACATCGTTTATTTGAGAAAGGATATAAGAGACGGAGATAGTATCCTTGATTTTAATTTCACAACCAACACCGATGTGACGGAGGTGGTTTGTTGTATCATGCACGAGGTAATTTGCTGTATCCTTTGGATTCCAGAATCCGAAATATTTGAGGTCAGCTACATGATTGGGTGTCCCGCCTCCCATCATGTAATCCGGCTGCCAGAATTTATTGGGGAAGATGTTTCCATATTGTCCGTTGATGAGGTTGGTCCACACATTCACTCCGTTGCTGTCATTGCATATTGTTCCACCCATCACTTTGCTTTCCGGCAGTCCAATGGAATCCATCAGGTACACCACATCGGGATAAATGTAAATTGATTCATGTGCATGTGGATCCATTTCGACGCCTTTGTCTTCATACATCCATCGGAGGATATTTTTATTGTTGGTTGACATCATCAGTGCAGTAGTTTCTTTGGTAAGCACGCTCGAAAGGTAACGCCAGTCAGACTGCATATTCCACGTTATATTATTTGCCTGAAAGTAATCAGCAAGGGAGACCAGTTTCAGCCTGTTTGCATTGTAATAAGGAGTTGCGCTCCACTGCGAAGTTTCCTCATTATGAGAAAGAAAATTGAAATGGACTTTGGGCTGGGCAAATCCCCTTAAGTTGAAACACGCTGCAAATCCAAGGATAAGTATCTTTTTATTCATAAAATAAAGGTTTTGTGGTGAGACGGTTTAAGAATGCAAAGGTTTGAAGCATAAATTGCCCCTTACTTGCATCCAACATTTTTCTTGTCCGGAAACCAAAAAGTACTACATTTGCGCCTCATTTTTAAGAAAAAAAACAAATAATGTTAACATCAGCTGCAAAAAAGAAAATTTTTAAGCAATTCGGTGGCTCTGAGACCAATACGGGTTCTACAGAGGCGCAAATTGCATTGTTCACCGAACAGATCAATTTCATGACTGAACACATGAAAGCATCTCCAAAAGACTACAGCACAGAGCGTACGCTCATTACCCTTGTAGGTAAGCGCAAAAGTCTGCTGGATTACCTCCACCGTATCGACATTACGAAGTACCGTTCCCTTATTGCGGAATTGAAGATCCGTAAATAATGATGTTTTGTCATCACTGTATGACATGAACTCCGGTATGTTTTAAAAAATGGATTAATTTAATAATCGAATTTGAAAAGGCAATTCAAGTGATTGCCTTTTTTCTTTCATAACAAAAATAATTATGAGTAAAGGAATAATAAAAAGTTTTGATCTCGGCGACGGACGGACCGTTACCGTAGAAACCGGACGTCTGGCACGCCAGGCAGACGGATCAGTAGTTGTACGCATGGGCGATTGCATGTTGCTTGCCACAGTAGTTAGTTCACAAGAGCCTAAGGCGGGAGCTGATTTTCTTCCGTTGTCGGTTGATTTTCAGGAAAAATTTTCTGCTGTCGGAAGATTTCCGGGTGGATTCTTAAAACGCGAGAGCCGTTTGTCAGAATATGAAATCCTGATCAGCCGTTTGATCGACCGCGCACTTCGCCCGATGTTTCCGGACGATTATCATGCAGATACCCAAGTAGCTGTAACGCTGATTTCCGGCGACAAAAATATCATGCCCGATGCATTGGCTGGTTTTGCAGCATCATGCGCGATCACAATCTCTGATATACCATTCAACGGACCGATCAGCGAAGTGCGTGTTGCACGCGTTGACGGAAAGTTCTGTATCAATCCATACAACGAGGCACTTGCAAAAGCTGATATCAACCTACTTGTTGCTGGATCAATGGACAGTATCGTGATGGTAGAAGGAGAAATGAATGAGGTGAGTGAAGAAGAAATGCTTGATGCGATCAAGTTTGGTCATGAAGCCATCAAGACACAATGTAAGTTCCAGCTTGAACTGAAAGAAGCATGTGGAAACAAACCTGCACGTGTTTATTCTCATGAAGAGAATGATGAAGTGTTGAAAGAGCGTGTACGCAAAGAGACTTATGATAAATGCTATGCAGTTGCGAAGTCAGCCAATCCAAATAAAAAAGAGCGCAGTGCAGCGTTTAAAAAAATAGCTGAAGATTTTCTTGCAACTCTTTCTGATGAAGAAAAGGAAGAGAAGTCAGCCATGTTCTCCCGTTACTTTTTCGAAGTAGAAAGTGATGCGATGAGAAATTGTCTGCTTGATGAAGGTACCCGCCTTGATGGCCGCAGCACAACTACTATTCGTCCGATCTGGAGTGAAGTTGATTATTTACCAACTACGCATGGATCAGCGATTTTTACGCGTGGAGAAACTCAGTCACTAACAACGATCACCCTTGGAAGCAAGCAGGATGAGCAGATGATTGACGGAGCAACCATTGAAGGTTCTAATAAATTCATACTGCATTATAATTTTCCGGCATTCAGCACTGGAGAAGTAAAACCTAACCGCGGACCGGGAAGAAGAGAAATTGGTCATGGTAATCTTGCTATGCGTTCATTGCGCATGGTGATGCCTGATTCAACTGTTTGTCCTTATACAATTCGTGTGATCAGCGACATTCTTGAATCGAACGGTTCGTCTTCAATGGCTACTGTTTGTGCGGGAACACTGGCACTGATGGATGCAGGCGTTCCTATTCGCAGACCGGTTTCCGGAATTGCGATGGGACTGATCATGGACAAGAAAGGACGATATGCAGTACTGAGTGATATCCTCGGTGATGAAGATCATCTTGGAGACATGGACTTCAAGGTAACAGGAACAGAAAAAGGCATCTGTGCCTGTCAGATGGATTTAAAGGTACAGGGACTTTCTCATGAAATCATGTTAAAGGCATTGTATCAGGCGAAAGAAGGCCGTGCGCATATTCTAAACGAAATGATGAAGACGTTGAGTGCTCCACGTGAAGATTACAAGCCACATGCACCACGTATTGAAAAGATGATCATTGCGAAAGAATTTATCGGAGCTGTGATCGGACCCGGTGGAAAGATCATCCAGGAGATGCAACGCGAAACCAATACCGTTATCAGCATTGAAGAGATCGGCAACGAAGGACATATCGAAATTGCATCTGCAGACAAGGCAGGCATTGAAGCAGCGAAGAGCCGCATCAAGGGCATTACACAAATGCCGGAAGTAGGAGAAGTATACGAAGGCAAGGTGAAGAACATCATGGACTTCGGTGCATTTGTAGAATTCCTGCCTGGCAAGGATGGACTCCTTCATATTTCAGAGATCACCTGGGAGCGCTTAGGAAGCATGCAGGGAGTATTCAAAGAAGGAGAAATGATCAAGGTTAAGCTGGTTGAAGTTGACAAGAAGACAGGCAAGTACCGCCTGTCGCGCAAGGTGTTGTTGCCAAAACCTGAAGGTATTTCTGAAGGTCAGGGCGATGGCGGACGTCCGCAGCGCAGACAACCACAGAATTAATAAGTTATTTTTTTTTTCGGCTTTCGGCAGTGAAAAACCTGCTGAAGGCCGTTTTTTATGAAATTTCCTTTGAAAAATACTTACTGGATCATTCAGGATTAAGAGCATATCCCTTGAAAGTAGTCAGAAAACAAATTAAATTGTAAACTTAAGCCACGACTCAGGCGTATATTGCAAATCAGGGAACTTTACTAAATTTGAAAACCGGATTTTTACTCATTTAACTGTCCGATAAAAACCGAATCTCGAATTATGAAAAAAATAATATTGCTATTGTTTCTTCTTTCAGGAACACTTGTTGTTAATGCAGAAGGTCTTGAATGGAATACGAGTCTTGAAAAGGCAATGGAAATCTCCAAAACGACCAATAAGCCGCTGCTTCTTTTTTTCACCGGCAGCGATTGGTGCGGATGGTGCAAAAGATTACAGGCAGAAGTCTTCTTTAAACCTGAATTTGCAAAATGGGCAAAAGAAAATGTGGTCCTGTTAGAGCTGGATTTTCCAAGAAGAACTCAATTACCTCAGGAACTGCAGACGCAGAATAATCAACTGGGACAATTTTTCGGGGTACAGGGGTATCCGACAATCTGGTTTGTGAAGGCAACGAAGGTTGACGGCAAGATCAACTTTGAAAAACTGGGTAATACCGGATATCTTGCCGGTGGCCCGCCGGCATGGCTAAAAGCCGCGGATGAGATTCTGAAGAATAAATAGATCCGTTTTCGGCTTCCTGAATTATTTCAATATTGCATCGTACACCGCCTGTTGAATATTTGTTCTAACATTCATCTTCCAGAGTTTTTCATTTGAAGCATCAGGACAAACACGGTTGCTTAGAAAAATATAAACGAGCTTGTACTGTGGATCAACCCATGCGCATGTTCCTGTAAATCCCTGGTGACCGAATGTGAGCAGTGAAACCCCGGCACAGGTCGGTGAAGATTTTTTCGGATCAGGTTCGGGCTTATCGAAAAACAATCCACGGCGGTTTTTATTCTGTACAAATTGCTGCTTGGTGAAAATATCAATGGTTTTACGTTGAAGAAACTGCCTGCCGCCGTACGTGCCGTTATTGAGCAACATCTGCATGAGCACTGCCAGGTCATCGGCATCAGAAAAAATACCGGCATTCCCGCTCACCCCTCCCATCATGGCTGCAGCAGGATCATGCACGTCACCATGCAAAAGCATTTTCCTGAATGCAGTATCATTTTCGGTCGGAATGATCTCTTCGAGGGAAAATTTATTCAGCGGTGAATAAGTTAGTCGCGACAAACCCAGCGGACGGTAAAAATTCTCTTCGAGGTATTTATCGAGTTTTTTTCCTGTTACTTTTTCAACCAATTCCTTCATCAGTATTGGACCCAGATCACTGTAAACATATTTCCCATTTTCGCCCAAAGGAGAATCAAGAATCCATCTGAATAAACTGTCGGCATAAGAATTATTCATGTAAACAGAATCCGCTACCCGAATAGAAAATTTTTCGCTTTCTTCCCTTTGATAGATGGAACCATTAAGTTGCTCATTGTTCATTGTTTGTTTCCAAAAAGGGATCCAGGATTTTAGTCCGGCCTGGTGGGCAAGTACTTCACGGATCACCAGAGATTTCTTGTTGGATTTTTTAAGTGCAGGTAAATATTTTGAGAGTGGTTTATTCAGGTCAATCTTTCCTTCGTCAAAAAGTTTCATCACGGCAAGTGCAGTTCCTGCGATTTTGCTGACTGAGGCGATGTCATATAAATCAGAATTGACAACGGCTGTAGAATCAACATAAGAATGTGTTCCGAAGGATTTATAGTATACAATTTTCTGATCTTTTGCCACAAGCACCTGGCAGCCCGGAGTGGCACCGGCAGCGATAGCGGCTTTGGCGATAGAATCAATCAGTGCAAGTTTTTCATTGCTCATGCCTGCATCTTCCGGAAAAGAATATTTCAGGCGAAGGGGCTCCATCGTATTAACGCCGGATTTTTTTTTGAATGAAGATGTTGACAGGATCGGAATCTTTCCCGAGGAAGAAGTTCCGCCGAATAATACCTGAGCTGTTGCATCATGCATTACCGGAGTATCTTCATAGCCCAACACAACTGCGCGTGCTTTGTTAAGGTTTTTAAAACGCGTTAGCGTGTATGCGTTTCCGAAATCCACCAGTATGGTTGGATATGCATTGATGACTTCGTCAATAAATTTTTCTTCCTGCTCAGTTATTCCGAAATTCTTATCCGCTTTCATGCTTGTACCATGAATGCTCAGAATGATAAGGTCATGGTTAACGAGGTATTTTTTAACTGACTCAAATATATCGACAGCTTCATTTTTTTCAATTGCATAAAATTCACAGGGAGTATACCTTAGTATTTTTTCCTGGAAGGTGCTGTTTTTTTTGTCGCCAATTACGACAGAAGCAATGCGTAAAGAATCTTTCCATCTCACAGGTATAATGGAATCAGTATTTGAAAGGACGGTTACTGATTTTTCATAAAGTTTTTGCTGGAGCCATTTTGCATACCCTGTATTCAGGTCAGCGATCAGATTTGTTGTGTCAACAGGTTCGAAATGCTGCAACCCAACCCAGTATTTCAGCATCAGGTTTTTTTTTACCCTTATGTCAATTTCCTCCTGGGTGATTTCGCAATTCTGAACTGCAAGGTGGATCTCTTTCAAAGCAGTTGGAACATCTTCCGAATAAAGCAATACGTCATTCCCGCTCAACAAAGCCAGCTTGTCAAGTACGCCGGGTTTGTAGCATGTGCTTACCCCCTTCATGTTAAGAGCATCCGTAAAAATAATCCCTTTAAAATTCATTTTATCCCTGAGCAATCCTGTTACGATCTTTTTACTGAGGGTTGAAGGATTATACAGAATGGTATCCAGTGCAGGAACGCTGAGGTGAGCAACCATCATACTTCCAACGCCTGAATCAATGAGTGCGCGGAACGGGTAAAGCTCTGTAGAATCCAGTTGTGCTGAATCCGATCTAACTGTTGGCAGGGTTAAGTGGGAATCAGCATCTGTATTTCCATGTCCGGGAAAATGCTTTGCTGTTGCAAGAACATGCCCATCCTGCAAACCATTCATATATAGAAGTGACTTTCTTGTCACTGTTTCCCTGTCGTCACCAAAAGCCCTGCTGCCGATGATTGGATTCAGGATGTTGTTATTGATATCAGCATCGGGAGCAAAATTGACATGAATCCCCAACCGTCTGCACTGCCTGGCAATTTCTTCGCCCATTTTATAAATAAGAGATTCGTCTTGCATTGCGCTCATGGTCATCTGGCGCGGGAACCGGATGGTGCTGTCAAGTCTCATTGCAAGTCCCCATTCTGCATCCATGCCGATGAGCAAGGGAATCTTCGCCAGTTCCTGATAGTGATTGGTGAGTAACGCTTCCCTCACCGGGCCACCCTGAAAAAAAATAAGTCCGCCAATCCCATGCTGTGAGATCAGCCATTCCATTTCCTTAATGTGGGCAGAATCTTTATTGCTCCAGGCAGCAACCATAAATAGCTGACCATAGCGTTCAGCAGGATTCATCGTATTGATAAGAGAATCAGCATATTTTGCCGCTTTGACTGAATAGAATGGCGGCAAATGATTTTGGGCAACACTTCTTTGCAGGATTAAGGCAAAGAAGAAAATACAGAAATATCTTAAAAATAACATTCCGGCAAAAATATCGTGAAGCATAGTCTAACGGCTGTATGCAGCTGATACTTTCAATAAAGTTTTCAACCCGCAGAAAAGGATTGTCAAAAAAAAATTCCACTTTTGACGGATTATCAGGACATGAAAAACAAGAATCGATTTCTTTTCCCAGTACTCTTCCTCCTGTCATTGGCAGCACTTGCAATGAAAAAATTCATGGTTCCCTTTCATGGTTTTTTTCTCATTGTAGTTTTCGATGGCATGGCATTATTTTTTTTTATGAAGGCATTCAGATCAGAAAAGATGACCGGCGAGATTCGCGGGAGGTCATTCAATTTTGATCTGAGTTCGATCGTGTATGGCATTTGTTCAATCGCTATTCTTTACAGACTGGAGTATTGGGAGGGATGGGAACACTGGATATCTGTCGCAGGGATATTGTTCCTGATAGTTACTATTCTGACTTTTTACACGCTTGGACTCATAATCAGGCTGCCGGAATGGAATAAAAAGATCCGGGCATTGCTCGTTACGAACCTTCCCTGGGTCTATTTTGCAATCTTATTTACGCCGGTTGCTTTATGTAATCCACGCACTTTTCATAACCTGTTTAATGGAAGTACATTCGAATCGTATGTAAGAACAAGGTATCCTCAAGACGAAGCGACGGCGATGATTGAACTTAATAAGCCTTCGGATGTGTCAGCTATGAAATGTGCTGAAGAATACCTTAATGATGCGCTTCAGTCGGAAAAGCATGAAGAATACGAGAATGCGTTGGATTATTACAATGAATCTATTGACATGAATCCTCACAATGCTGTTGCGTTGTATCGGCGGGGCAAACTGAAACTTACACGACTGGAAATAAGCAACGAGATGGCTCAATCTGCCTTCGATGACTTCTCCAGTGCGATTCAGCTCGATTCAAACATGGCAGTCGCTTACTACCACAGGGCTGTTGCGCACAATTACCTTTATCCGAAAAAGCGATTACCGACCCGGAATGATTTGCTGAGGGCAAAAGCATTGGATACCGCCATGAATCAAGATGTATTCATTAATGACTTTCTCGCGTTACCATTGAATGACAGCGCTGTTGACACAACAGTTTATCCTTAAAAAGATATTTCCGATTAAACATGAAGTCAATCCAATTGTGTTGATAGTATGAATTCTTTGTTATTATTCAATAAATAGTTGTAATGCTTAATTTATTTCAATATTTTTGAGATTCATTAACGGGGGAAGATTTCGGTAATTATAAGGCAAGGGGGAAAATTACCGTTTCACAATTATAAACATATTGTAGTATGAAAAGTGCATTGCTCCAATACCCATACGGGGAGGTGTTTGAGCCGCTTGAAAAAATCTGCAAGAAAAAAGGATACTCCAAAATCAAAATTGATCCGGAGACAGGGGTGATTCATGCCACAAAGGGAATACAACTTTTCAATAATCTCGTTGACATTGATGTAAAGGTTGAAAAGGTTGATGACCAAATCACCAGGATAAACATTACGGCTTCTTCATTTAAACTTTCTTCCGGCAGTAAAGACCTTGAAGAAATAGAAGAGCGGTTTGTAGAAACCATTTACAAGTTTTTCTGATCAGGCATTTCCAGTGGCAAACTGAATTTCGTAAAGTTTTTTATAAAATCCATTTTTTCCCAGTAACTCCTGGTGTTTACCTTCTTCTTTGATTTCACCATGATCAAGAACAAGGATGGTATCGGCATTTTGGATTGTTGACAGCCTGTGGGCAATTACGATAGAAGTTCTGTTTTGTGTGAGTTTTTGAGTGGCCTGTTGTATCAACTCCTCCGACTCGCTGTCAATACTTGATGTGGCTTCATCAAGTATTAGTATTTTTGGATTAAAAACATAGGCCCGGATAAAAGAAATGAGCTGGCGCTGACCAACAGACAACATTGCACCTCTTTCCATTACATTGAAATCATACCCTCCCGGCAAACGTTCAATAAACCGATGCGCACCAACAGCTTTGGCAGCTTCAACTATATGGTCACGGGTAACGAAAGGGTCATTTAATGAAATGTTATTTGCAATTGAATCCGAAAACAGGAAAACATCCTGGTGAACAACAGCGATGTTTTTCCTAAGTGCATACAATTCATAATCGCGAATGTTTACACCATCAACCAAAATCTCTCCTTTGTTATATTCATAAAACCTGTTTACGAGGTTAATGATGGATGATTTTCCTGCCCCCGTAGCTCCCACAAGGGCAAGCGATTTTCCTGATTCAATTTTAAAGCTGGCATTCTTCAGTACCCAGCTTTCATCATTGTATGCAAACCATACATTTCTGAATTCAACATTACCCTGAATTTTTTCCGGAACTATTGTACCTTCATTAACGATGACCTCATTGGTATCAAGTACTTTGAACACACGCTCAGAGCTCACCATGCCCATCTGAAGGGTATTGAATTTATCAGCAAGTTCCCTGATCGGACGGAAGAGCATGTTGATGTACATGACAAATGCGATCACGTTTCCCACTGAAACAGTACCACCTATCACCTCACGAGAGCCATACCAAACCAGCAAACCGATGGAGGCTGACGACAACAATTCCACAACCGGAAAAAAAATTGAGTAATACCAGACAGATTTGATGTGTGCCTTTGCATGCAGGTGGTTGATCTCCCTGAATTTATTCATTTCCTCTTCTTCCCGGTTGAAAATCTGGACGATATTCATTCCGGTGATATGTTCCTGGACAAATGTATTCAGGTGCGCGACCTGTGTGCGTACCTCCTGAAATGCGCCTTTTATTCCCTGCTGAAATATCCTTGTTGCATAAAACAAAACCGGCATGGTACTGAGCGAAATGAGTGTCAACCGCCAGTCAATAAAAAACATGAAAGCGACAATCACAAATAAGGTCAGAAGGTCTCCGATGATGGTAATAAGTCCTTCAGAAAAAATATCAGCAATGTTTTCAAGATCAGAAACCGACCGGGTGATCAGGATACCAATTGGTGTGTGGTCAAAAAACTTCAGTCTGAGGCCGATAATATGACGGTATAGTTTTACACGCAAATCCTTTACTACCGTAAGTCCGAGCCAGTTGGTGATGTATGTATGAAAATACTGAATGAGCGTCTGAAACAAAAGCAATCCGATCATGATCATTGTCATTTGTAACAGCCCATCTGCATTAGGTTTTACTACGAAATTGTCAATGGTGTATTGGACAAGGATGGGGCGAATCGGAGTAAGGAAAGTGAGTAGCAGCGTAAGAAAAATACTGATATAAAAAGCCTTTTTGTATGGAGCAGTAAAGGCATATATCCTTTTCAGAATTGGAAAATCGAATGCCTTGCCGGTTACTGTTGATGCCATTTTGTAATATTAGTAGTGAGAAGTGAGTAGTGAGATGTAAGATGTATACTGATAAAAAAAAGGAATCATCCAAATGAACAATTCCCC
>CAYHHK010000125.1:6114-11308 GCA_964356415.1 uncultured Flavobacteriales bacterium | reverse complement strand
TTCATTATCTAATTTCAACTAAACTTTCTCTAAATGTATCTAGTTACAGGCAATATTAAAATTCAGATGCTGAAAAGTGTAACACTATTACTTGCCCTTATGCTTGCTTTCGCATGCGCCTATTCACAACGTGTAGCTTTGAGGCCGGCAGTGGATAGGGAATTTAAAAATGATTTTTCAAAAACTAAGGAAAAGGATTACAATTGGGAGAAAAATGACAAAGGAAATAAAGCTACAATAAAAAATGATGGCCTGCAGGTTAGTGTCGCGGACGAAATGTTTTTGCGGCCAAATTTTCTTCAACTGGGGCTTGAATTTTATTATTATGATTGGGAATTAAGCATGGATATTGATTTCAAGGAGGCAAAGGAAGAGGTACAGGCCGGGTTTCATATGTTATCGAGTGGTATGTCAGGTTATAGCCTGTGTGCCTATATCACCTCTAAAGGAAATTACAGAATGTACCTTCTGGCTGAAAGTGGGGCAGTGTTAGAAAATTTTGGCCCTACCTTGGATACTCGTATTAACATCGGCCAAATCAATCGCCTGCTGTTTCGTAAAGTAGGAGTTATGTACCAGTTGCTTGTCAATGGTAATGTATTATTGAATACAGAATTAGATAATAAGTACTCACGCATTGGGCTTTATTCCCTGTATTTCAATCGCAAACAGAAAACAGTCATTGATAATTTTGCCGTTAAATTGATTAAAGCTGTTTCATCACCCGGTCTATCATTGGTCGCTTCTGACGTACCGAACAAAAGGGACTATAAGAATGTGCCAAATGGCTTTTCTTTTTTATATGATATTGGTGACACAAACCATTTTGTCATAAGAGAAAATATTGATAAATCAAAGCTCGAAATAAAATTATTGGATGGGCTTCCTGATGTTAATCTGACGGTTCATGCTTATCAAGCCAGTTTGGATTCCCTAATTGAGCGAAGTAAAAAGATCATTGTCTTTAACTATTGTTATGGATGTAAGATCAACTCTGGTAAACCCCAAAAAACAATGCTTGACAATGGCATTGAGCTAACAGAAGTGAGTCATATAGTAGATTTTGGAAAAGCCGGTAAAATAGGTTTTGTAGATCTGTTTTTAAGCAATCCGGACTCAAAACAAAAAACCATTCTAATGCAAACATGTTTCAAGATGGATTCGAGAGAAAAAGATATGATGTCCTTTATTATGAAAGATAATATCGCTCTTTCACTTAAGATGAAGTAAGCAGAAAAAATTATTATGTTCAGAAGGTGTGTTTTCGTTT
Organism: uncultured Flavobacteriales bacterium; assembly: GCA_964356415.1. Lineage (GTDB taxonomy): Bacteria > Bacteroidota > Bacteroidia > AKYH767-A > 2013-40CM-41-45 > JAPLDB01. Next base: position 10,038 of record CAYHHK010000125.1, on the reverse strand, counting down.
TTTGCAATTTTTAGTCTATTCGATTGCACAATTTGTCAATCAATCCCCATTTCTCCATTTGCGTATCGGATTTGAAGAATTATATGACAAGGAGAGAGTCTTTGTTTTTCAGAATCCTGCTTCTAATAGCATCACCTTATCTATTTTCTCAATAATTCGTATTCCTGCTGAAATTATGATGTAAAATTCGCTGGACGAAGAGATTTACAGATCCATGAATTCCATGAAGTAAGACAAAGCTGAGGTACCCTGCCTTTTCCTCATCATAACTTCTTGAAAAAATCTTTTTTCACTGTTTGGTGGTTTGAAAAGAAGTTTTACATTTGCGTCCCCAAAAAAAATAGGGAAAAGTGTGTTTTAACGTTTAAGGTGCTGAGCCTTAAAGAAAAAAAAATTATTCTGACGAATGCCTACAGTACAACAGTTAGTAAGAAAAGGTCGCGAAAAGCTGATAGATAAGAGCAAATCTCCTGCTTTAACAAGTTGTCCTCAGCGCAGAGGGGTATGTACACGTGTATATACTACCACTCCGAAAAAGCCGAATTCTGCAATGAGAAAGGTCGCTCGCGTTCGTCTTACCAACAAATTTGAGGTTTCTGCATATATTCCTGGAGAAGGGCATAACCTGCAGGAACACAGTATCGTGATGATCCGCGGCGGTCGTGTGAAGGACCTTCCGGGAGTTCGTTACCACATAGTAAGAGGAGTTCTGGATACAGCAGGAGTAGAAGGAAGAACACAGCAAAGAAGTAAATACGGTACAAAAAGACCTAAAGCACCGAAGAAATAAGTAATGTGCAGTAGGCAAGAAGAAAAATAAATGGAATTAGTAATTAGTAAATTCGAAAACATTAGTAATTAGTAGATGAGAAAATCGAAACCGAAGAAAAGAATCCTGTTACCTGATCCGAAATTCAATGATCAGATGGTAACTCGTTTCGTAAATATGTTGATGTATCAGGGAAAGAAGAATACTTCTTATGCTATCTTTTATGATGCGCTTAGCAAAGTAGAAGAGAAGCTAAAAGAGTCGGGATTGGATACCTGGAAGAAGGCAATGGCGAATGTAATGCCTACAGTTGAAGTAAAGAGCCGCAGGGTTGGTGGAGCTACATTTCAGATTCCTACGGAAATACGTCCGGATCGCAGGACTGCCCTCAGCATCAAATGGCTGATCGGCTATGCACGCGGACGGAATGAGAAGACGATGGCGGACAAACTTGCAAATGAAATTATTGCAGCTTCGAAGAACGAAGGTGCCGCAATAAAGAAGAAAGAAGATACTCACAAAATGGCGGAGGCTAATAAAGCATTCGCTCATTTCAGAGCTAATTAATAGGAAGACTATAGTTCTTTCATTTTAAGGATAACCAGTAGTCTCGCCTCAATCGAGACTGTAGATCGGACAACTAACGGGTAGTACCTGTTAAAGTATCCGGTTATCTGCGAAACGAAATACTATCGTTAGGATTAACGGATAAATAATCAAATGAGTAAAGACCTCACAATAACGCGCAACATTGGAATTTCGGCTCACATCGATGCAGGAAAAACCACGACTACTGAGCGTATCCTTTATTATACCGGCAAAGTTCACAAAATCGGTGAAGTGCATGAAGGCGCTGCTACCATGGACTGGATGGTTCAGGAGCAAGAGCGCGGAATCACCATTACCTCTGCTGCTACCACTACTTATTGGGATTACAACAATGAGGTGTACAAGATTAATATCATTGATACACCGGGTCACGTTGATTTTACTGCCGAGGTTGAACGTTCGCTTCGTATCCTTGACGGAGCAGTAGCGCTTTTCTGTGCTGTAGGTGGAGTTGAACCTCAGTCTGAAACGGTTTGGCGGCAGATGAACAAATACAAAGTTCCCCGTATCGGTTTTGTAAACAAAATGGATCGTGCCGGTGCTGACTTTTTAACCGTTGTTGCGCAGGTAAAAGAGCGTCTTCACGGAAACCCGGTTCCCCTTCAATTGCCAATCGGTGCTGAAGATATGTTCAAGGGTGTGGTTGATCTTATCACCAACAAAGCAATCATCTGGCATGACGAAACTAAGGGAGCAACATTTGACGTGTTGCCTATACCTATTGATATGCAAGCTGATGTAAATCACTGGAGAGCAAATCTGGTTGAGGCTGTTGCTGAATTTGATGATCACCTGATGGAGAAATTCTTTGAAGATCCGAATTCAATTACCGAAGCTGAGTTGCGTACTGCCATCCGGAAGGCAACCATAGCTATGAAGATTACCCCAATTATGTGTGGGTCGGCTTTCAAGAATAAAGGCGTTCAGGCAATGCTTGACGGTGTTATTCAATATCTGCCGGCCCCGATTGATGTAGATGGTATAACCGGAATCAATCCTGAGACAGAATTGGAGGAAACGCGCAAAACTGATCCTAAGGAAAAGTTCGCTTCACTTGCATTTAAAATAATGACTGATCCGTTCGTGGGTCGCCTTGCATTCTTTCGCGTTTATTCCGGCCGATTGGAAGCCGGCTCTTATGTGCTGAATACGCGCACAATGAAGAATGAACGGATTAGCCGTATCATCCGAATGCATGCGAATAAACAAACACCTATTGATTTCATCGAAGCCGGTGATCTTGCTGCTGCTGTGGGATTTAAGGATATCAGAACCGGTGATACTTTATGTGATCCGTCTGCCCCGATCATTCTTGAGTCAATGACTTTCCCTAAGCCGGTTATCGGACTTGCGGTTGAACCGAAGACACAGGCAGATCTCGATAAGCTGGGAATGGCTCTTGCGAAACTTTCTGAAGAAGATCCGACTTTCAAAGTACATACAGACGAAGAAACAGGCCAGACCGTGATCAGCGGAATGGGTGAACTTCACCTTGAAATTATCCTTGATCGCCTTCGTCGTGAGTTTAAAGTTGAATGTAATCAGGGTGCACCCCAGGTTGCATACCGTGAAACAATCACAAGTAATATTTCTCATCGCGAAGTCTATAAGAAACAAACCGGTGGTCGGGGTAAGTTTGCTGATATTCAATTTGAAATCGGTCCTGCGGATAAAGAATGGTTGGACAAAGGGAATCACGGCCTGCAGTTTGAAAATGAAATTTCAGGTGGAAGCATCCCTCGCGAATTTATTCCGGCAGTATCAAAGGGTTTTACACAGGCAATGGGAACAGGTGTTCTCGCCGGATTCCCGATTGAGACAATGAAGGTTCGTTTGTTCGACGGATCCTTCCATGCGGTTGACTCCGATGCACTTTCATTTGAAATATGTGCGAAGGTTGCGTTCCGTGAATCATGTCCAAAGGCCAAACCCGTTCTCATGGAGCCGATCATGAAAGTAGAAGTGGTTACGCCTGATTTATACATGGGTGATGTAATGGGTGACCTTAACAAACGCAGGGGACACCTCGAAGGAATAGATACCCGTTCCGGTGCACAGGTAATACGTGCAAAAGTTCCGCTGAGTGAAATGTTTGGTTACGTAACTACGCTCCGTACAATCACTTCAGGTCGTGCATCTTCATCTATGGAATTTTCGCACTACGCGGAAGTTTCGAAAAATCTTGCTGAATCAGTAATCGCAAAAGCAAAGGGCAAGACCAAGGAAGAAAAGGAAAAAGTTTAAACGTTCTTTATAAAATATACAATGTCTCAGAGAATCAGAATTAAATTAAAGTCTTACGATCACAACCTCGTTGATAAATCAGCAGAGAAGATCGTAAAGACAGTAAAGATTACAGGTGCAGTTGTGAATGGTCCTATTCCATTGCCTACCGATAAAAAAATCTTTACCGTGCTGCGTTCACCGCACGTAAACAAGAAGGCACGTGAGCAATTTCAATTGTGTTCTTACAAACGCCTTCTTGACATTTATAATTCATCTGCAAAAACTGTTGATGCATTGATGAAACTGGAGTTGCCAAGTGG
>CAYHHK010000125.1:3736-6014 GCA_964356415.1 uncultured Flavobacteriales bacterium | reverse complement strand
GCTGCAGATGGAAAATTTCTTCCATGTACAGTAATACAAGCAGGTCCCTGTGTTGTTACGCAGGTGAAAACAAAAGCAACAGATGGCTATGATGCCGTTCAGCTTTCTTTTGGAGAGAAGAAGGAGAAAAGAACACCCGGAGCCATGAAAGGCCATTTCAAAAAAGCAAGTACAACGCCCAAAAGAAAAGTTGTTGAGTTTAAACACTTCCCTGAAGCTCCTGCTTTCGGAACTGAAGTTAAAGCAGACCTATTTGTTGAAGGTGATTTTGTGGATGTTATTGGAACTTCGAAGGGAAAAGGTTTTCAGGGTGTTGTAAAACGCCATGGATTCAGCGGAGTGGGTTGGGCAACGCATGGTCAGCATGACCGTCAGCGCGCACCGGGTTCTTTGGGTGCATCTTCATTTCCTTCCCGTGTATTGAAAGGTATGCGCATGGGCGGACACATGGGTGTTGACAGAAAAAAATTGCAAAACCTGCAAGTCGTAAAAGTATTGGCTGAGCAGAATCTTATCCTTGTGAAAGGTTCTATCCCCGGACATAATGGATCATTCGTAATTCTTGAGAAGTAATCATGGAACTCGCAATTGTAAATATTGCCGGAAAAGAAACCGGTAAAAAAATTAAGCTAAGCACGGACATATTCGGAATAGAACCGAATGACCACGCAATCTATCTTGATGTGAAGCAGTACCTCGCTAACCAGCGTCAGGGAACACACAAGACAAAGCAGCGTGCTGAAATCAACCGTACAACCAAGAAAGCTTTTCGTCAGAAAGGTACAGGTGGTGCGCGTAGAGGTAGTATGAAATCTCCGCTGGTTCGCGGTGGTGGCCGTGTATTCGGACCCCAGCCAAGAGATTATTCTTTCAAGCTGAATAAAAAGTTGAAGACACTTGCGCGCCTTTCTGCTCTTACTTATAAAGCAAAGCAGAACAACATCATGGTTGTTGAAGGCTTTACAATGGATAAGGCTAGAACAAAAGACTATGCAGCCATCCTAAAAAACCTCAACCTTGAAAATCAGAAAGTGCTTTTTGTTATTCCTACGAATGATAAGAACATATTCCTGAGCTCAAGAAATATTCAAAAAAACAAAGTGATTACGGCAACGGATCTCAATACCTACGACGTGCTCAATGCCGGCAAACTGGTACTGGTAGAAGGTTCGGTTTCTGTAATTGAAAAAAATCTTGCAAAATGAGCATACTTAAAAAACCTTTGATCACTGAAAAGGCTACAGCATCCGGCGAGAAGCTTGGTCATTATAGTTTCATCGTGGCGAAAGATGCCAACAAAGTGGAAATCAAAAAGGCCGTTGAAAAACTATACAGTGTTACCGTTGCAAGCGTGAATACAATGAACGCGGCAGGAAAAATCCGTAACAGGAATACAAAGAGCGGAAACATCAGTGGCATGAAAGGCCAGGTAAAAAAGGCCGTTGTTACATTGAAGAAAGGCGAAACAATTGATTTCTATAGCAGCATTTAAAAAAACCGTTAGCAGTTATTCGTTAATCGTTATTAGATAAAACGAATTTCCGAATAACAAATAACCGATAACGAATAACTTTTAAAAAATGTCAGTAAGAAAAATAAGACCAATTACTCCGAGTCAGCGTCACATGATCGTTGATTCTTACGAAGATATTACAGCAGGCAAACCTGAGAAAAGTTTGACTGAAAGTATCCAGCGTTCAGGCGGACGAAATAATTCAGGTAAGATGACGATGCGCTATATCGGCGGTGGTCATAAGAAAAGATATCGTCTGGTTGATTTCAAACGCGACAACCATGGTGTTGTGGGCATCGTAAAGACCATTGAATACGATCCAAACCGTACTTCCCGTATTGCCCTGGTGTACTTTTCGAACGGAGACAAGCGTTATATCATTGCTCCAAACGGATTGAAAGTTGAACAGAAAATTATGTCGGGCGAAAATGCAGTGCCGGAAATCGGAAATGCACTTTTCCTGAAGGATATTCCACTGGGAACATTGATTCACAATATTGAACTGCGTCCGGGACAAGGCGGTGCTATTGCCCGCAGTGCCGGTTCATATGCCCAGCTGTCTAATCGCGACGGTAAATATGCAATTCTTAAAATGCCTTCTGGCGAAACACGTCTCGTGCTTGCTGCATGTATGGCTACAATCGGAACATGTTCAAATGCCGATCACAACCAGGAGCAATTGGGTAAAGCCGGCCGTTCACGATGGGCAGGTCGCAGACCAAGGGTTCGTGGTGTGGCAATGAATCCTGTTGATCACCCAATGGG
>CAYHHK010000125.1:0-3636 GCA_964356415.1 uncultured Flavobacteriales bacterium | reverse complement strand
AATAAATGGCTCGTTCACTTAAAAAAGGTCCTTACATCCCTGCTCATCTTGAAAAGAAAGTTGTCAAGATGATTGAGAGTAAAAAGAAAACTGTCATTAAAACCTGGGCACGCGCTTCCATGATCTCTCCTGATTTTGTAGGACAGACATTTGCAGTACACAATGGAAATAAATTTATACCTGTTTATGTAACAGAAAACATGGTAGGACATAAATTCGGAGAGTTTGCACCAACGCGTACATTCCGTGCGCATAGCGGAGCAAGAAAAGACGAATCAAAATAATTTATGAATCAATCCTGATAGCTTCAGGACGAAATCAAAAATAAAAACAATGGGAGTCAGAAAAAGAGAATCCGCAGAAAGACGGAAGGAAAAATTAAAGACAACGGCAATTGCTTCATTAAAGAATGTGCCTACTTCTCCTCGCAAAATGAGGATGGTTGCAGACTTGATCCGTGGTAAGGAAGTGATGAAAGCACTGAACATACTTCATTACAATGAGAAAGCACCTGCACTCCGTTTAGAGAAACTATTGCACAGCGCGATTGTAAACTGGGAAACCAAATCAGGAGATAAAATTGAAGAAGGAAAAGTGTTTGTGAAAACGATCATGGTTGACGGTGGCAGAATGGCAAAGCGTCTTCGCCCTGCTCCGCAAGGAAGGGGTTACCGGATCCGTAAACGTTCGAATCATGTAACCATGATACTTGACAGAATTGAACCGTCTGCAGTACCAGCAGAAGTGAAAGTAACTGAACCTTCAGAAAAAGCATAAACAACGATACTTAAAATAAAAAAAACTGCATGGGACAAAAAGCACATCCGATAGGTGCCCGACTGGGGATCATCAGAGGTTGGGATTCCAACTGGTATGGCGGAAAAAATTATGGCGATAAGATCGTAGAGGATGATAAAATCCGAAAGTATCTCATTGCCCGCCTTGCAAAAGGTGGTGTTGCCAAGGTTGTAATTGAAAGAACATTGAAGTTGGTTACTGTTACCATTCATACAGCTCGTCCGGGAATTGTAATTGGTAAAGGAGGACAGGAAGTTGACAAGCTGAAGGAAGAATTAAAAAAGATCACCAAGAAAGATATTCAGATCAATATATTTGAAATAAAACGACCTGAACTGGATGCACAATTGGTTGCTGACGGTGTGGCAAGACAACTTGAAGCACGTATTTCATTCAGACGGGCGATTAAGATGTCAATTGCGTCTTCAATGAGGATGGGAGCAGAAGGAATCAAGATCAAAACGAGTGGAAGACTTGGCGGAGCTGAAATTGCACGCTCAGAGCAATATAAAGAAGGAAGAACTCCATTGCATACATTCAGGGCAGACATTGATTTTGCCATTGCTGAAGCACAAACTTCCTATGGAAAGATTGGCGTAAAGGTTTGGATCTGTAGGGGAGAAGTTTACGGTAAGAGAGATTTGTCACCGAATATCGGAACTTCTGCAACCACAGGCGGACCGGGTGGTCAGCGCGGAGAGAGAGATGACCGCAGAGGCGGTGGACGTGGAGAAAGAGGAGACCGCAGAGGTGGTGGTGGTGGTGACCGCAGAGGCGGCGCTGGTGGTGGAGACCGCAGAGGCGGCGGTGGCGGAGGAAGAAGATAAATTAATTTGACGATTTGAAAATTTGCAAATTGATCAATAAAAGTCATCATCAAATCTTCAAATCAAATAATCATCAAATCGAAATATAAATGTTACAGCCTAAGAAAACGAAATTCAGGAAACAGCATAAGATGAAGGCAAAAGGCAATGCTACAAGAGGAGCAGCTTTGGCTTTCGGATCTTTCGGGATCAAATCTTTGGAAACTGCCTGGATACCAAGTAAGCAGATTGAAGCAGCCCGTGTTGCGGTTACCCGGTTCATGAAACGTGAAGGACAGATCTGGTGCCGCATATTCCCCGACAAACCGATTACCAAAAAGCCTGCTGAAGTGCGGATGGGTAAGGGAAAAGGAGCCCCTGAATATTGGGTGGCAGTGGTGAAACCAGGAACCATCATCTTCGAAGCAGAAGGTGTGTCAGAAGCAACAGCCAAAGAAGCACTGCGCCTTGCAGCACAGAAACTTTCTGTTACTACCAGGTTTATTGTAAGAAGAGATTACAGTGCCAATTAAAATTATAGTCATTTGTAAATTAGTACGTATTCGTATTTAGTACCATGAAAAAAGAAGACATTAAAGATTTATCTACAGAGGAACTTCGCCTCCGTTTACAGGAAGAAAAGATGCTGTATGCAAAGATGAAAATGAATCATGCAATTTCTCCTATCGAAAACCCGATGAAGATACGCGCAACACGTAGAGGTGTTGCCATGATTCATACTGAACTGACTAAACGTGTAAAAGAAGAATCAAAAAAATAAGACAATGGAACAGCAAGTCGAAAAAAGGACCCTGCGCAAGGAAAAAACCGGAACGGTAGTCAGCAACAAGATGGATAAAAGCATCGTGGTGAATGTTGAGCGTAAAGTGAAACACTTGAAGTATGGTAAGTTTATCAAGAAAACATCCACCTTCATGGCGCATGACGAAAATAATGAGTGCGGAATCGGTGACCTTGTTACAATTACTGAAACTCGTCCGCTGAGCAAAAATAAAAACTGGAGATTGAAACAGATCCTCGAAAAAGCAAAATAACCAATTTGGAAATTTAAGAATGGTACAATTTGAAGATGACAGATTCATCGGTAAAATTTTCAAATTCTCAAATCAGCAAATCTTCAAATCATAAATTATGATACAACAGGAATCAAGATGTACAGTAGCCGATAACAGCGGAGCAAAAGAAGTTCTTTGCATTCGTGTGTTGGGTGGTACACGCAAAAAATACGCCTCTCTTGGCGACAAAATTATTGTAACAGTAAAGCATGCACTGCCTGCAGGTAACATTAAAAAAGGTACTGTATCAAAAGCAGTTGTTGTGCGTGTTGCCAAGGAAGTGAAGCGGGCCGATGGTTCATACATTCGCTTTGACGACAATGCAGTGGTATTGCTGAATGCTCAGGATGAACTTCGCGGCACACGTATCTTCGGACCGGTTGCGCGTGAACTGCGTGACAAGCAATTTATGAAGATCGTGTCACTGGCACCTGAAGTAATTTAAGGGATTCGTAATTAGTAAATTCGTAACTATTCGTTATTCGTACCATGGAAAGAAGTAAAAATAAACAGGTCAAATTAAAGATCCGCAAAGGTGACATCGTAAAGGTGATGGCCGGAGACAGCAAGGGTCAGCAAGGTCGCGTGCTTGAAGTTATTCTTGATAAACGCAGAGTGCTTGTTGAAGGTGTAAACATGGTGAGCAAAAGCACCAAGCCTAATGCTAAGAATACACAAGGCGGAATTGTAAAGAAGGAAATGCCAATCCATATTTCAAACGTTATGCTGATTGACGGCAAGGGAAATGCAACCCGTGTGGGTCGCAGGGTTGAAGAAGGAAAACTCGTTCGTTATTCAAAAAAATCACAAGAAGTAATAAAATAGATTATGCAAGGTGGCATTGAGGCTGTTGTCTAATTTCTCATATCTCACATCTCACATCTCACATCTCACATCTCATATCTCACATCTCATATCTCATATCTCATATCTCATATCTCATATCTCATATCTCA
>CAYHHK010000124.1:0-11368 GCA_964356415.1 uncultured Flavobacteriales bacterium | reverse complement strand
AAACACATAGGAGAAAATCAGGTAGACACATACTACTTTGATGTTGAAAAATGTACATGGTTATGGTCGAGCCAAATCATATGGCATAGTCAATATGCAAATGCAAAGCGCGATAGCAATTTTTACAGTAAATGTCAAAAGAATCATTAAGCTAAGTGTGTAAACCGTAAAAACATTTTATTGCTCTTTCGTAAAACCATCTTTGGACATTTTGGGCTAAATATCCATTCGATAAAAACAAGAAAGCGATTAAGTTCAAATTTTAGTTTGGACTTAATCGCTTTCTTAATTTAAGAGGACTTTTTCAGTGGCCTCCCGATGGTGGCAACCCTTTTTATTGGCATGAGTCGAAATTCAGTTAGTTTACAACCAACTTTTTTATTCCCCGATTATTTTCTATCTTAAAAATAGTTTGATAAATCCCTTTGGCGATTCCCTCAAGATTAAGTTCTATTTTATTTTCTCCAACCTTTGAAATTCCAGTGTAGTTTTTTACAGTTCTGCCTGCCATGTCTAGTAGTTGCAATTCGTATTTGCATTGTTTCTTATAATTGAAAGAGGCAGTAGCATTTTTTTGAGCGGGATTTGGTATAAGAGCTATATCATAACTTGATTTGTCAATTTCGCCAACAGAAATTGTGGTATCAACAATAACAACTGCATCAGGATTTGTTTCAGCATTTGCAGGCGGATTTTCTACATTCAGAACTAAGTCGCGCGCGATGGAATAGAACTCATACTTATATCCTTGCTTACCAGTGAATTGAACTGAATCGTCTCTGTTATTTGCAAACAAAAGTTTATAGGCGCTGTCGTTTACAGAAACATAAACTTTGTAATCTAAAATCCCTGCATGAGCATCTGAGCCTGCCCATCTGATAACAAAAGAAGTATCACCAACATGTGTTGGCAAGGGCAACATATTGCTTTGTGGCTTTACAGTGTCAATTGTATTGATCCATGCATCAGTTATGAAAGGTGCATTGTGATCAAAAGTTATGATTGCATCATTGCTTATTACTGACATGTGAGGAAGGTCGGACTTGGGTTTTATATGGTACTTCACAAATCCTTCCCCCTCGGGTGAATCAATGTTAGGCGGAAGGAAACCATCCGCAGAATTAGAAAGAGTATCCAGTGTTACAGGGTCGAAAGAAGTGAACCGCCATGTTGCAACTCCAGTTTGTTCATCCAGGCTAAAGTTGGCACGCATGATGCAATTGCGGTCTGGTCTTAAATCAAAATCTTTTATGAATGAATTTCTTTCAATGTCAGTAGTAGATACATTTCCTCCAAAACCAAATCCTGAAAACTTAAAAGTAGTGAGGTCGAGCATTGAAGTATCAATTTGGTCAGTTATTACAATTTCTTTCGCTGAGGTTCGTGAACTATCTGCATTTTCAAAATTGATATTGTAAAAAAGGTCAGATTTATTTGATATAAAGTTCTGACTGTTCATTCCTTTATTACCGGTTTTCAAATTCAAATCTGATTGAACCAACTCTACAAGTCCTGACCATTCATAAAAAGTGTATTTCATGGAGTACCAACATTCCTTGCAGGATTCGGGAAAGTTTTCAATGAATGATTTTGCTGACATAGTTTTTTCAATCCACTCTGCAATTTTACCAAACTCACCTGCTGCGCAGTTCCAAAGGAGACTTACAGCACTCGCACCCCAGTCCCATAAGATCCCTGGAACGTCATTGAGTGTAGGTTCACCGCTAATGATGTATTCAAGGTTGGGAGCGTTTGTTAGTCCTGCATCTGTAATTGCGCCTACACAACCTGAAACAATATTCATTCCGGATTCAAGCATGCATTGACTGCAGGAGCCCAAATCAATTGATGCTATTTCGGAATTTACATTTCTGAACGTATGACCATCGGAATATTTGAAGTGAATATTTACAGAGTCGGGAGAAAAAAAGGAAGAATTTTGGACAGATGCTATTAAGTTGAGAGGGTTATCAGTTGTTCTTACGAATAATCTTATTGTGAAAGTTTCTCCGGGAGAAATGAAGGGAATCATAAGTGCGGCAACAAAAACGGAATCGTTTGTCGCAGAATTATAAACCTTGTAAAAATGGCCATCAGGGATTGAATCTGCATGTGACGCTGGTATGTTATATCCTGTAGTATCGACTGCGTTATCTAGAAGGATTTCATTTTTGCCATTCGTTTCAAGATAAACCGAAATGCCATAGCCGGCTTGATTTCCGTTGTTGCCGATTTTTACTTCATACTGCTTCCACTGGTCGAGCCGTAAGACATAATCATTGGAAGCCTCAATCCATGGATCAAATTCTCTCTGCGTTTGAATTTCAAATCCATCAGTCAAAGTGTAGGTGCCTGACCCTGGGATATTGACCACCACATCTCTGAAGCCAATAAGTTCATTATTAAAATTGAAATTCACTTTCAGTCTTGTACTAGCAACAAAAATTACCGTGTCGGGTACTATGTCAGGGAAACCTGGTTTGCTTAATACAAGTGTAGTTCCCTGGGTGAAGCCAGCACCGTAAACATCAGTAACTAAATATCCCTGGTTGCCGGCATAGGCGGGAGTAAAACTGCCTACACCTTTTACTATGAGTTCAATGTTTGCGTAATTGGTTCCGCAGGAATTGTAACCTGCGAGCGCAACATTGTATACTCCTGCTGAGGCATAAATGTGGCTTGGATTAACCTTGTTTGAAAATGTGCTGTCACCGAAGGACCATTGGACAGAATCATAGTTAGCAGAATAGTTGGTAAAAAAAGCTGTGGTGTTATCAAGGGTAGATTCAAAACGTACATAGGGGGCGGGGGATGCGGTATCTTTTAAGGCAGCAATATAAAAGTTGTTATAAGTTGCTCCGGCAGTGAAGCATCCAAACCTGCTGCTGCCGGGAATCATTTCACCAAGTATATGAAAAGTATTTCCATCTGCTGTTGCCAAATGTGATTTCCATCCAGGAAAAGGAGGCATGTCATTAAAATCAGTAACCCATATTTTGTTTCCATTGCTGTCAAGTTTCAGCATGTAATGCTGGTCAGGCTTAGGAGTGTAAGGTGCGTATGGTGATAACCCAACTCCCCAAAAGAATCCTAATAAATATATTTCCTGCTGATTGTTTACATAAACATCATTGATACGACTCATAGCAGTGTAAGCAGAATTTGCAGTTGAATAGTAGGTTTTATACCAAACAATATTGCCGGCAGTATCAAGTTTGAAGAGGATCGCTTCATTCTTAGCCTGATAAGGAAGAGTAAGATTTCCATACTTGAAATCAGGAAACCGGATATCGGACGCCAGGTACGAGTTTCCGTTTGCATCACCAGTAATAGCGAAAGAATTTCCAAGCCAAGAGTATCGTTCTCCCCATTTCACATTTCCTGAAGAGTCTATTCTAATGATAAAGTTGGTTAGTCCGTTGCAGCAAGGGTAGGACTCCAAGATTAATGTTCCTGCCCGCAATGTTCCGTTTTGTATCATCCCGGAGATTAAAATATCTCCATCTGGTGTACATTTTACATCCTCAATTTGCACTTCAGAGCCAGGTACTGTATCATAGAGTGTGCATATGGTGGTGTTGACACCGGCAGGATTGATTTTTCGTATTTCCTCATAGCCATTTTCGCAGCCGGAATAAAATATGTTACCATTATAAATATCGAAATAGTGATTATCGTTATATGGGTGATTGCAATTTATACCCATCGGAATCACACTAATAAAATTTCCATCATTGTCAAGTTTTGCCATTTGCGCGAAGGCAACCGGCTGAACAATTGTATCTGGAAATACTGTGGGTGAATAATTAGTCTCATAGAAAACATACACTTTATTATTATCCACTTCTATGTTGTATGCATAATAGCCGGAAGTGTCACCAAACGGAACAGCCCATTGAAATACTCCCTGTGAATTATGTTTAATAACGAGATTAGAAACGAAACCTGTAAGTGGCGAAAAGGAATTTCCTTCGATAGTAATAGTTCCTTCAAATTGCATGAGCGAATAGCTATTGCCGTTGCCGTCAACAGCTGTACCTAGAATAGTGATTACATCTGCTCCGGATGATTCAGGTTTTACCCATTCAAATTTTTGTGCGTGTACCTGCAATGCAAGCAAGCAAAGAACCGCGAGGAAGAATTGATGTGCTTTCATTTTGTTGAGTTTTATTGGAGTTGAGTATTTCAATACATGAATCAATATTATTGAATAGCTATGATGAAAAATAAAATGGCTGAATAGTTTTGTGGGTAACTTTTATATTGTCAGCGGTTGATCAATTATTATTCTTTTACAAACTTACCAATGCTTACTCCTGCATCATTATAAAGGATAACTCTATATACACCCGGATTAAGTGAAGTAATATTCATGGAATATTCTACTTCGCCTTTGAGTTGAAGCTTTTGATTGATGACTTGCTGCCCATGTACATTTACCACTTGCAATTGCATATTGCCAATGTAGCCATCAATTGAAATTAAGATTTGTGATGTTGCGGGGTTAGGAAAGAAGTTAATCACGGTTTGATGATTATGTTCAATTGTGCCGACCGATAGGCACCAGGTATCTAAGTTGCTTCCACCTAAAACAGAGAAAAAAAGAGAAGATATAACTATATTAATAGCCGGAATTGAAGAAGAAACAATTGTTGATGTAACTTCGGTTGAGCCTGTACTTATAGCAGTTGTTGCCTGATTGCAACCGCTGTTTCCTGTATTGTCAGTTTTTATCAAATACATTTTAGTATTTCCTGATCCAGAGGAGTTTCCCCCTAAAATATACCCTCCGTCATTCGCAAGTTGCAGGGAACTACTGTATGCATGCATCGCTCCAGTAAATGTTTCAGTCCAAAGGTGAAATCCAAAAGCATCTGTCTTTAAGAGAAAAATCATGGGATTTATAGCGTTCTGCCATGAACTGCCTGCTATTATAAATCCGCCATCGATAGTTTGTTCTATTGAATTCACATATTCACTTCTTAATGTATCGCCATGATTCCTGTACCACTGCACATTCCCAAAGTCGTCTGTCTTGATAAGGTATACGTCAAGGCTTGAGTTGAAGGTGCTGTCAGTTGATCCGGCTATAATAAATCCTCCGTCATTTGTCTGCCTTACTGCAAATCCATATTCGGTTGCCTGTGTTCCGAGTGTGCGCTCCCAAATTAGTGATCCCGATGCACTTGTTTTTAGAAAATATATATCACTGGTGTTATTCCCGGAAAAACTTTTTGTCGTTCCGATTACCACATAACCTCCATCTGTAGTTTGCACAACTGAATTTCCCTCATCTCGCGCAGCTCCGCCAAATGTTTTAGACCACAATGTGTCGCCGGTTGCATCTGTTTTAATTAAAAACAAATCACCAAAGGTGCTTAATGTGTCACGGGCTATGCCTGTAATAATATAACCTCCATCATTGGTTTGCTGAACCGAAGTTCCCTGATCATATCTGGATGTGGCGTATACTTTGTTCCAAAGTTCATTTCCTCCGGAATCAGTTTTTAGAAGGAGGATATCAGCCGGTGAGGAGGCGTTGTTGCTAACTGCGCCGGTAATGATGTACCCACCATCGGTAGTCTGGTTTACATCATAGCCGATGTCTCCGCCAGGTGTAACATAGGACTTTGACCATAGCGTATCGCCAGATGCATTTGTCTTGGCAAGAAAAATATCTCCTGTAAGCCCCCCTGCTATATTTGAACAACCGGTAAAAACGTAGCCCCCGTCGGAACATTGCCGTACAGCATTTGCAATTGATGAAGTGGTTGTATCTGTCGCTGCATATGTTCTTTGAAATGTAGTTTGTGCAAGCAAAGTTGATGCATTGAAAACAGTCAGAACTGTTACTAAGTATAATTTAGTTTTCATTTGTTTATTGTTTTTAATATTAAATCATGGTTTTAGGATTGAGTAAGTACGTGGAGTTTGGTATGTTCTGAAGAATATCCGTTGATTTATTTTCTTATCTCTATGGTTGAGAAGCCGATCTCAATATTAGGATTTTATTATTAGAAAGACAAATGGGCTGCCGACGACAGGCTTCACTTAGGTTTTTACTATTTTTCTGATGGTTGAATTGTTCCCAATCGACAACTTAAGAAAATAAAAACCAGTTGAAACGTTATCCATATCAAGAGTAAATTCATAATATTTGTACGCTTCGCCTATTCTATATCTAACTGATTTTGCCACTTGACCATTTATTGTAAGAACGGTTATATTCAGTGTTCCTGTATCATTTGGCATAAAGCCAATAGTGCCACTTGTTGTAAACGGGTTGGGGTAAAAGGTCGCGTTAAAATCGTCTCGCATATTTTCGTTTTTATTTTCATTTCCTGTGGCAGAACCCGATTCTCCGGAGCCAAGGCGCGTTCCACCGCAACCATCTATATATGCATGTAGTTCCTTGCCATTTGATGCCTGGAATCCTGTAGTTAAATCGATATGATTCCCGGCATCCAGGAGGAGTATGTCTGAGTTGACTGTTCCACTTGCTTCGATAGAATTCTGTACTTCTACTTTTGCATTATTTATTGCACCGGTTAATGTAGCAGTTGAATTGCATTGCATTGCGTATAACAGAGCCTGGTATGCATTAATTCTACCTGAACCAAGTTTTCCGATAAAGGATGGATTTTCGTTATCAATATTATCAGCGGTTGATGTTATACAGTATTCCACTGCTCCTGGAGAAAGTGTAGGATCAAGAGAGAGAACCAAACCGCATAGTGAAGCAACCAATGGACAAGCCATAGAAGTTCCATCCATATAGGCATAGTCATCATATGGAATGGTAGATAGAATAAAGTTTCCGGGAGCACAAACATCAATCCAGTCTCCGAAATTAGAGAAGTCTGATTTCATATCGGATATTCCGGTACTGGCAACTGCAATTACGTGATAATAGTTTGCCGGGAAACTTGTGTTGTCAAGATTATCATTTCCTGCTGCTGCAACAATAATACTTCCGAGGTCATGGGCATCATTAATTACAAGCTGACCTGTTAAAGCTGGTGCTGAACTTCCCCATGAACAACTGATCACATCAGCACCATGATCGGCAGCCCATGTAATACCTTCTAATCCCTTATTAATTTTGTCAGGGTCGTTGCTGTCTTTTTGTGCTTTCACCGGCATGATTTGCAGATTGTATCCAAGTGAGGCATAGCCAATACCATTGTTGGTAGTTGCACTGACAATTCCTGCACAGTGTGTTCCATGAGCAAAGTTAGCGTTAGGCGGTGTTGGATCTGAGTCATTGTCTGATACATCATAACCAGCAGTGAATTGATTTACTAGGTCTTCATGATTTATATTGAAAGCATTATCAACTACTGCAACAACAATGGTATTTATTTTTCCCCGGCACAAATCCCAAGCTTCTCTCGCGTGAACTTTATACAAACTGTATTGGCCCACATAAGTGTTGCTGTCTAAATCGTTGGGTGTATAGGAAAGCCTGTTCACCGGAATTTTTTCTGCATATTCAACAGTACTCATCCCGGAAATGGTTTCAATTAACTGATCAATCAGTGAGTAATTTGAAAACCTGATCCTGAATATCCTCCTAAGATTTTCATTCTTTGCAAACCAAAATGCTCGTTCAATGCTTGTGATTTCATATTTCTGAATATAAGATTGCAAAAACGGCATCTCCTTTAAAATATCTGCAACTGGCGATGTATATATTGCTTCAACCGTTTGGTTGTTATTCAACTTGACATAAATTTCATCTTTTTCATAAATTGCTTGATGTGTTTTTGATTCCTTCTTGTTATAAGTTGATCCGCTCATTTGACCATTGGTAAAAAGGAATGAAAATGTTAGAACCGTTATCAGTAAACCGTTTTTAATAAAGGAATTTGAATTGAACATCACGTTCGAAATAAATTTGAGGATAGTTATCGTTTTCATGGTATTTAGATTTGAATGGGTTATTTGTTTTCAAGCAGGGCAACTCTATTTGCCAACTCATCTTTCTGATGTTTCAGGTCAATGATGTAGAGTGACAACTGCTCAATCTTCTCCATCATCCTAACTTGCATATCACCAAGATGCAACCCTTTTTCTTTTACTTCAGATGCAGATGGAATTCCAGGCAGGTGTTTGTTCTCAATAATTGATTTTTCCATTTCATCAATGGGCATCAGATTGTAACCATCATCAAAAACATAATCCGGCCAATCAGTGCTGTTCTGAACACGCAGTTCTTCACATATGATTTTGCCATCCACATTTACTTTGTATCCCGTTGCCATGAGCTCGGACCCAACCCGTAACTCATCAATGAAAACCTTTGTATCAAAGTAACCTCCCCAGTTATCTGTTCCTCCGGTTGCTGTGCCATATACCCCAATATTTGTTGCAGACGAAGGTCCGTTGGCCGATGCATGAACTCCATAGTTATGACTTGTACTACCCGAGGATTCTCCATAAATTCCATAATTATTCCTGCCCGTTGAGCCATTTCCAACCCCATAGATACCGATAAAGCCACCGACACCTTTAACTCCTGTTCCGTATCCGGCAATTGAAGTAGAATTCCCTTCAACAGCATTAACATCAACAGATGTCCCGGTATAGTTGGCTTTTGATCTGAACACACCATCAGTAGAACTAGTGCTTCCATTTACCAGTAGGCGATTGGTACCATTGGCTTGCGTGCCGATTCCAACGTTTCCAGAAGTTCCTCCGGCATGAATTACAGGAGAGTATGAAGTCGAACCCGGGTCATTTCCAATCCATACTCCACCTCCATATTGATTGAGATAGAGCGAGCCGGCTATATTGTTGTTTCTGGACTGAATGTCGTCTCCATCAAACACTAAATTATTGCTTGTAATTCCGCCAATGGTCAACATGCCGGCTCCGGTTAAACTTGCCCCTGTATTTGATGTAACATGTAGACGGCAATTTGGATTGTTTAATCCAATACCCACATTTCCGGTACTCAGGACTCTCATTCGCTCATATGTGCTTGTGGAACCCCCGGTTTTGATGACAAAGTCTTTGGCAGTCGTTGTTCCAATAAAGCTGGAAGTTGTTGCATTGGAATTTCCTGTTAATTGCCATTGTGCATTTACAGTTGATGTTGCACTCATCATTAGGGCGAGCATTGCTCCAGCCAGGTAGTTATTCTTTTTCATTTTGTTATTTTTTAATAGTTAGAAATTCATTTGATTTTATGCTGTCAAAAGTATATTGGTACAGAGGCCGCGTCAATAACCCGTTCGGTATATATTATGCGATCAGGAAGTATAGTTGAATCGGGAGAATTGCAGAGAAAAATGAGTTTGAAAAAGGTGTGGTTACAGAGGGTAATAAAAAAGAAAGCCGGCTTTACGGAGCCGGCAATCATCAGGTTTGTCAATATTTATTATTCTTTAATGAATTGTTTTGAACTTGTAACACCTTCGCCTCTGATTTGCAAAAAATAAATGCCCTTTGAGAAATCAGTCAAATCAAATTGAATTGGTTCTTTTTTGTTTACATTTTCAAATTTCCTTTCAAAATAAAGCTGGCCCTGGCTGTTAAATATTCTCGCTTCAGCATGCTGCAGGTCATTATTTAGGGTCGCAGAAAGTGTATTTCCGGCAGGGTTGGGATAGATAAGCAAATCAATATTTATTGACTCATCACTTTCGTTCTTTTCTGAGAGCCTGGCATTACTTCCGCAAGATATGCTTACCTCATTACACAAAAAGTCAGTTGAGTAATCTATGGACTTTGAGGTCATCTTGGTCAATGTTTTTGGAGTGATCTTCGCCACATTGAATTGAGATGAAGAGCCATCCTCCTCGGTGGAAGAAGCAGTCTGCATTGTACAGGAGGAGCAGGATGCGCCATTAAAATATAAACGTGCCATGTATGCATTCACATTAGAGCCCGACGCAGTAAAATGACTTGAGAATAAACGCAGACCAGCTGAATAGGAAGTTTTGTCTGAAAAGTCAATACTTACTGCCTCGGGGTAATCAAGGTTTGTAAAAGGGTAATATGCATTTACTGGTGTGCCTGCACTGTCAGCTTTCACAATTATTGAATTTGTAAAAGCGCCAATTTGTGCGGATCCTGCAATGTAGTATTCAGGGCTGTTTGAAGAGTTGATTCGTTCGATGACATCATATCCCTTTTCATTGAGAACGGAAGGGACGGAAATCCGTTTAGAAAAATCAAATGATGAAACCCCAGTGCTTGAAATGGATGGTTTAAGGAGTAACAGGTCGTAATTGCTCCCTTTGTTGGTATAGCCGCAGATAATATATTGCCCGTCAGCGGTTCTTTTTATAGAACGGAATGCCTCATCACTGCCATCGTAATCCGCAGTGTAATAGAAATTCAAATTGCCTGTTGAGCCAGAAAAACCGGCAAGCAATCCATCATAACCATTTCCATTGTCAGGGTTGTAAATAGACCCTGCAACGATTATGTTACCCAAAGAATCTTCACACAAGCTGTATCCGCATACTTTGTTGTCATGGGTTTCAGTAGTCTTGTCATTAAACCTGTAGCTGTTTCCCCAAACGATTGCTCCGCTGGCTGTAAACTTAAGCACGATTAAATGGCTGTAACCGGAGAAAACAGAAGTGCCGCATGCATAAAAAGTCTTTGTCAATTTAGAGGCAATTACATCATATAAAATGTCGCTTCCGCTGTTGAAGTCTATCCTGGACTGCATGCCAATTGTACCGCTATTATTTATTTTGACGATGATTGCATCTGATCCGCCACCACTGATTGTCGCGCCTGTTTTTGTATTTGAAGTAACGTTTCCTACAGCAATGTATCCTGCCTGGTGAGTTGAAGAATCAATTTCACAGATAGAATACCCTGCGCTATGAAAGAGTACGCTGTCGTTAGCAGCAGGATTCTTAAAAGCATAACCTTTGTTAATGATACCGGTAGCACTTCCATCGCGTGAAGTTTTTACAAACCGGAGTTCATTGTACTTTGTCAAATATTGTGCGGTTGAATCTGTCACTACTGCTTTTCCGATTCCCACATTGTAAAATGTCGAATCAGTTCCTGAGTAATTTTTGTTTGTGCAAATGCCGTTATAGAAAGCATGTTTTTTTGAAGGTAAGGTAGAATTGCCGAACCAGCGTTGAAAGTATTGTGCCTGGGTGTTCAGCGCACAAAACGTTGCGGATAGAAGAATGAGCTTTTTCATTTTGTTTTTTAATTGTTAGAAATTAATTTGATTTTATGCTGACAAAAGTATAGTCACTGTGAGGGGACGTCAATAACCCGTTCAGTATATTTTAGAGGAGAAATGAAATGATAAGAGAGGAAAAGAGGGGTAGAGGCGGGTAACAAAAGCAAAGCCGGCTTTACGGAGCCGGCTTGCGTGTTTAATATTTTG
>CAYHHK010000123.1:0-11375 GCA_964356415.1 uncultured Flavobacteriales bacterium | reverse complement strand
AATAATTGTGATGGAGCATGGGACGGGCTGATTGATGTAAAAGAAAATGCTACTCTTCATCTTAAAGGTGATGCAGAAGTTCATCTTAAAGGAAATGGTAAAATCTTTATTGAAGGAAACACGAATGGTGATGCGACTATGATTTATGATGCAGGCGCTGACATTTTTCTGGAGAATATTAATACTCATATTGAAATTCAGGGCAACCTGCAATTAACCGACAATGCTAATTTCACTTTTAATTATGGTGGCAATGCTCACGGATATGTTAAGTTCAGCAGCACCCATCCGCTTCCTTTGAATGTTCAGACAGGAATAAATTGCTCAATGAGTTTTGTCGGCAGCAATCAAATTCTCAAAGTGCTTGAAGTGGATCAGGAAGGACTATACCCGCCATCAAATCTTGTCAACTTTACAATACAGGACGGCACGGCACGGCACGTCTTCATTCCGGTGATCGCATTCTGCCTTTGGGATGGTCAACTTTTGTGACACTCAGCAACGCCCGTGTAACAAGCCATGTAAACGGTGTAAACAACAGCCACCTCGGTTTCCAGATGGTAGGGCAACCTCATTTACTTGACCATACTATTTTTGAATATGGCGACTATGGGCTTCATTATGTTGGCACATTAGGTCATAATAATTTGCAAGCATGGAGCTGTACGTTCAGGCATTGCCTTGAGGGGCTATTTACAGATGACAAAGGAGCAGATCTTCACAGTTGTTACTTTTCGTCAAACGGAACTGGATGGAATACAGGCAGCATGTCCAATCCAAGTTTGGCGGATCAAGGGATGGTCGGTGGCTCAATAGGTTTTGCAAACATAAAAGGCTTTTGCTACAACAGCTTAAATTCAGCACCATTGACTATCAAAGATCCCAATACCACATACAATACAGATATTGGCGTTGAGATAGGGCGGACGGTTGTTGCCATATCCTGCGGTACTATTTCTTATAATACAAACTTCGGAATAGCCATTGGAAAAGCTGCAACTTTAAAAATGGACAATGGGGCAAACGTTACATGCGTTGGTAACGGTGTTACTGTCGGCTTATCATTTGCCAACTATATCTATCTCTATAACGGAGTGAACGACCTGATGCCTGTTTTGCCGCAATCGTATACGGCAGTAGCAGGAACACTTATTTCTTCCGCACCTCCTTTAATTGCTGACAAGAATAACTGGAACGGCACAGGATTCAGTTTCCTGGATTACAATATAACATATAACGCGGTTCCGGTAAGCATGAATGATAATTTTCCTGTTAATCCTGTTATGCCCTGCGGGCAGGCAGATCCAAATCCTCACCCGGCACCCGGACCAAATGACCCGCTTACTAATTGCAATGATTGCGATTTCATCACTACTGAGGACTTTACAAATGAACGGCTGAATGAGGCCACACAGGAAGCTATTGAAAGGGCTGAAGATAATTCGGGCAATAATTATGTTGAAGCCGTTGATTTGTTTTCGCAGATACTGATGGAGGATTACATTAACCCGACTAACAAGGAAAAATATTTGCTCGGGATGAACTACCTTGAAATGCTTGGTGCATTGGGGAATGCTTTTAAATCAGGACAACTAACGTGGCAGATGAATACAGTTTCGTTGGATTCTTCCATGCAAAAAGTTTTGGGTGTTTTAAATAAGTTGATTGATTTTGCTATAACCAATAATGACTACACAGCACGGTTAAGTTACTCTTTAGATAGGGCAGCAGTTTACCGAATGGCTGACAGGCGCGATCTTGCGATTGCACTTTTAAATTCAGTTGGCAGTTGGGTGCAGCAAGATGATGCCGTTGAACTTGTGAGACTAAACTGTATTTATTCCGCAGAGCAACAGGCGGTACTTGGACAAATTGAAACGTATGATCTTTTTTATGCGCTTAATAATTGCAGCACCACTCAAACACAGCGAAGAGCTAATCCTTCAGGCAACTCTGCATCAACCAATCCGGATGCAGAATTGTCCATTGAAGTTTTTCCCAATCCAGTTTCATCAGATCTCACAGTAATCACCAGCATTGAAAACGGTTTCGAAATACTCATGGATGCGATGGGTCAGAAAGTGTATTCCGGTGAATTTGCAAATGAACATCTCATTGATGTAAGCAACTTTGCAAACGGAATTTATTCCCTTGAAATAAAAGATCGCGATAGCGGAAAGAAAATTATCAGGAGAATTTGTATTCAATAATTAATACGCTTCGCTTTGCAGTGGGGGAGAAGGGTGAAAAAGTATATTATTGAACTTTTTGAAATGGAAATCTCGGAATAGCGTTTTTCTACTAGGTACCGTTAGTTGCCTAACCAAAGTTGAAAATAATTCTTGCAAAGATGAAATCAAATGGTCAACTTTATATGCTCGCTTTTTTCAATATACTCTTAACTCCTTACCATGATGAAAAAAGTTTTTTGGTTTTGGTGCTTTTTATTTTTTAGTGTTGCTGTTACTGCACAGCAGCAATGGAAATTTCATCTTGCATTTGAAGATGCTACCGGTGCAAAGGATACAATATGGTTGTTATATGATACTACTGCTCATGGAACACTACCAACCGATACAGCGTTGGGAGAAATTGGAGTTACTTTCGATTATAGTACTTTCAATGTATGGGTATATAATGCAGATAACGATTCCACCAAAACATCAGCTCTCCCTTACGTTTATTATCCGTCTCATTTTGCAGAAGTTCGAGCTATTAATTATCAATATCCAATTATCGTAAGTTGGGATACTGCACTGTTTCATGTTTCATATTTGCCTTTTTCCCAAGGGTACTTCAGTATAGCGACTATTAATAATAACTACTTTACTGATTACAACATGTTATGGTATGATACTGCATTTGCTCCCTATTTTAATTGGGGCTCGCATGATCAATTCCCAATGACCTTTATTCTTAGTTATGAACCTGATTTTATTGATGAGGGTTCTTTAAAAAAGACATTACTTGTTCAAAGTCCTTTCTGCAATGATTTAAAAATTCACTCAAAAGAAAAAATTCAACGTATTGAAATCTACTCGGTTGAAGGAAATGTTGTTTTTACGAATGTATTTGCAATCGCAGCGAATAATTTATCAATACTAACATCAAATTGGCCATCAGAAATATATATTTTAAGAGTACTTACCATTAACAATAATATTTACTATGAAAAAATTATCAAGAATCCTTAGAGTATTACCTCCGCTGGCACAAGATAACTGACAAAAAAATTATTTTTTAGCGTGTTTGGAATAAATGAAAAAGATTGGAATCAGACGTAGCAACATGCTACGCCAAACAAGGTAGCGTTTTTCTTTTTGATGCTTTTGGCCTCCTGGCCAAAGTTGAGAATAGTTCTTGCAAAAATGAAATCAATTGGCCAACTTTATATTCGCGCTTTTTTCGTTTTATTCTTAACTCCCCATGGTGATAAAAAAATTTTTTTATGTTTGGGTTTTTGCATTAATGCTAGTGACAGAAGGCAATGCTCAGAATTGGGCGCCAACAGGATCAATCTGGTATTACGGTATTCTTGAAAGTTTTTTTTCGCAAAACCAAGGCTACTTAAAGATAGAAAGTATTGGAGATACTTCAATCCAGGGGCAGCAATGTAAAATTTTGCATAAGACGAGATATAATGCCTCTACTCACATGTTAACAGATGAGGGCAATGATTATATGTATTCCCTAAATGATACAGTATTTCACTTTATGAATGATACCTTTTACACTTTGTATAATTTTAATGCAATGCCGGGGGATACCTGGACGGTTGCCGTTCCCTTTCCTTCTCCATGGAATTCTCCCGATACATTGGTTAAAATAGTAGTTGATTCTGTTTCTACTATAACTATACAAAGTCAAATATTTAAAACATTGTATGTTCATTCTGATAGTAATGATTGGAATTTTTTGAATCCGATTATTGAGGATATTGGAAGTATGGGAGGTATGTTTCCATTTATTTATGGTTATATGGATTCCGAGATTCCATTTTTTAGATGTTATGAGGACACATTATTATTTTATCAAAGAAGTTTATCCTATCCCTGTGACACCGTTATTGACAAATTCGGCGAAAGCAGCTTTAATGAAACTTTCGATATTTTTCCGAACCCAGCCAAAGATTTTATAAATATCATATCAGCCCAAGCAGTTACAGACTATTCAATCATAAATTCAACAGGTAGAGTAATTTCGAGATCAGGAACTTTTCTTGGAGAAGATAAAATGATTACTATTTCACTGATTGATTTTGAGCCTGGTTTGTATGTTTTAGATCTTAACATAGTAGACGGTAAATCTATTCGAAGAAAATTAATTATATTCTAACTCAAACAAATATAAAAAGCAATTACAGTTTGGCAAATGAAATTTATTTCCTTGAAATAAAAGACAGCGATAGCGGAAAGAAAATTATCAGGAGAATTTCTGTTCAGTAATTAATTAGCTTCGCTTAGTAGTGGGGAGGTGAAAAACAAGGTGAAAAAGCATATTGCTGAACTTTTTGAAATGAATATTCCGGAAATCCGGGGTAACCGTTATTGAAAACTTTTGCTCCGGTCGGTCATCCCGGGTAAAATCATTTTTAATTTTCCCGAATGAACAGGAAATATAAATGGTGGATGATATTGCTTTTAGTGGTTGGCATTGTGCTGATCAGTCTCAACGTTGCCATCCTTGTCACCGGCAATACGTATGTATATAAGGCACTTGTTTTTAACTATGTAAATATAGACGACCTGGATCTGTTTCATACAAGGACAATTGAAAACAGTAAGGGCAAGGGTGAGCCATGGCAGATTTCTGCAAATTATAATAAAGGACGGATACCTGATACGGTAAGGGCGGAACTGGAAAAACTTGAAACTGTTGCTTACCTGGTTATCAAAGATGATTCGATTCGCTATGAAGAATACTGGGATCACTATTCTGAAAGGTCACTCAGCAATTCTTTCTCGATGGCGAAGAGTATTATCGGTTTGCTCATCGGAATTGCGCATGATGAAGGAAAAATCAAGTCGCTGGATGAGCCGATTGGAAATTATCTTGAAGATTACAAAGAAGGGCTGGCAGCACAGACAACCATCAGGGATGTATTGATGATGAGTAGTGGCAGCAATTGGGATGAAAGCTATTCTAGTTTGTTCTCAATTACTACAAAGGCATACTATGGGAGTAACCTTGAAAAGCTGTTGCATAAAGAGGTAAAGATTGATGAAGCACCCGGAAGAATCTGGAATTACAAGAGCGGGGATACACAGATGCTGGCTTTCATTCTTGAAAAAGCCACGGGTATGCATGTAGCCGACTATGCTTCAGAAAAACTATGGATTCCAATCGGGGCTGAATTACCTGCGCAATGGTCGCTTGACAGCAAGGATGGGCATGAGAAAGCTTTTTGCTGCATCTATTCCAATGCCCGCGACTTTGCCCGCATCGGAAAGCTGATGCTTGACAGTGGGAACTGGAAAGGGAGGCAGCTTATTTCAAAAGAGTTTGTCAGGCAGGCCATATCTGCGAATCAACTGGTGTATGATGATGATACAACATCCCGGGTCACGAGTTATGGCTATCAATGGTGGCTGATGAATTACAAGGGGAATGATATTTTTTACATGCGTGGTTTGCTTGGACAATATGTATTTGTGATTCCTGATCAGCGGATGATTGTGGTGCGCCTTGGAAAGCAGCGCGAAAAAATTCAGGTCAGCCGTATTCCGTTGGAAGTGAATTATATTCTCGAAGGCGCCCTGTCAGTGTGCAATCATACATCCGGGTTATAAGAAACCCGGAGAACCTCCATGCTTTTTAATTCAATATCCTTCATTATTTTTTTTCCACTTGTAACGATTGGTTATTTTCTCCTGAAGCACCAATACAGGTGGTCGTGGCTACTTATAGTAAGTTGTTTTTTCTATATGTTTTTCAGGCCGGTTTACATTTTGATACTTGCCTTTGTTATAATGGTTGATTACATTTCAGCCATACAGATTGAAAAAGCACAGATCGAAAGGAGGAAGAAAATATTTTTAATAGCAAGCATAATTGTAAATGCCGGAGTGCTTGGATTTTTCAAGTATTATGGATTTGCGAATGAAATTCTGACAGGATTTTTTTCGAGGGCAGATTCAGAAAGTATTTTACCGGCACTTTCAATAATTCTGCCGATCGGATTAAGCTTTCATACATTTCAGTCGATGAGCTATACCATTGAAGTTTACAGGGGCAACTATAAAGCAGAAAGGCATGCCGGAATATTTGCATTATATGTGATGTTTTATCCACAGCTTGTTGCAGGGCCTATTGAGCGACCGCAACATATGCTGCCACAGTTCCGCGAAATTCATCATACCGAATATACCCGTATCAGTAAGGGATTAAGAAGAATGTTATGGGGTCTTTTTAAGAAAATTGTTATTGCAGACAGAATATCTGTGATAGTTGATGCGGTGTATGATAATCCATATGCATTTCATGGATTGCCATTAATTATTGCAACAATCTTTTTCTCTATTCAGATCTACTGTGATTTTTCTGGATATTGCGATATTGCGCTTGGTGCAGCATCGGTAATGGGTTTTACGATGGTAGAAAATTTTAAATTCCCCTATTTTTCATTTTCGTTCAGGGAATTTTGGTTGCGATGGCACATTTCACTATCTTCCTGGTTCAGGGATTATTTGTATATACCATTGGGGGGAAATCACTATGGACTGACAAGGTGGATGTTGGCGATCCTTGTTGTTTTTAATGCGAGTGGATTGTGGCATGGAGCATCTATTACATTTATTATTTGGGGATTTCTTCATGGAATTTATCTAATAATTGAGAGGATATTCCTAAAAGATATTTCACCATTAAATATATGCAGACCATTTTTCATTTTCATTTTTGTCAGTATTGCCTGGATATTTTTTCGTTCAAATAGTCTCGAAGAAGCAATTTTTATTTTCAATAATTTATTAAATTTTAATGGCGGCGGTTTTCTGTCTGTGCCTTCAGTGTCGTTTCAGGCATTTATTCTTTCATGTGCATGTATTGCATTGCTGCTTTTTGTGGAGTTGCTGCAGTTTAAAGGGCTTGACAAGAGGATCATGGAATACAATTCAGGGTTTATAAAAATGGCATATGTTATAAATTTTTTTCTACTCTGTGGGTTACTATTTTTAGGAATATTTGAAGAGCAATCTTTTATTTATTTTCAGTTCTGAATGAAAAGGTTATATATTGAAATATTAATAGTTGGTTCATTATTTCTGTTGTTAATTTATCTTCTTGAATTCAAGTACCGGAATTTTCAAACAAAAGCTGATGAAATGATGGATGATTTTTTTTCGTCAGCAAAGACCGCGGAAGTATTAATGGTAGGCAACTCGCATGCAATAGCTGTATATCAGGGATTGAATAGTGAAGCCGGAGGCAAGGTTGCTTTACTTGGACTAGGCGGGCTGGATATTTTTCAGATGCGCAACCTGACAGTTAAATATGCACATCAATTGAAAAACCTTAAATTGATAATGATTAGCGCCGATGAATACTGTCTGGGCAATAACTTAAAGACTTCCAATTTCTTATATGTAGACAGGATGCTTTATCGTTTTACTGACACCTTATATGAGCAATCGCTTTCATCAAGTTTGATGGCGAGGAGTAATTTCATTCGGGCAAATCGTGACTTATCTTTTTTGTTTATGCCTGCATCCACAAAACGCAAGGATAAAGAGGATGAATTATTGCTTGATCCTTTGTCGCCTGCCAATTGTCATAGCAGGGCAATTGAACTGACAGAAAAAAGATTTCGAAAAGATCTTTATTCTGAAAACAGTAAACTATTCAGGGAGATGCTTCAAAATGCCGCAAGACTTGGAGTCAAAGTAGTTGTTGTTTCACTTCCCAAGTCGCCCTGCTATAACCTTTACAAAAATACTTTCAATACATCAGAGGGAAATAAGAGGTTAAAATTACTCACTGAGAGGGAAAAAACCCCGTACTATAACCTGACAAGTATTGATTCAATGGATGATTCACAGTTTAAGGATACCGATCACGTGAATAGAAAAGGAGCAGAAAGCTTTGTTCTAATCATGGATAGCCTGCTCAGAAGGGATGGAATCGTTCGGGATTTTTCAACAATGATTTTTGATAAATGAAAAATACAACTAATCGAAACAAGTTCCAGTAGGTGAATGAGAGCAAATTGCCACAGAACTTGTTCTGATTTTTTTGAGATGCTCATATTGGTTTTCGGGGATTCTTTAAAATCTGTGAAACTTTTGCAATATTTTCTGTTTTTTGGATACCATGGATTTTGCAGAGCATTCATTCAAATGAATTCCGCTCACCTTACTGTTGGGTTATCCATTGAGAATTATTGATGAAGTTTAATTTGATTTAAGTACTGATTGTATCAGGAATCCTGCGCCCCAAAAATTACTATTAACTTAGCCCGCTAATTAGGCCATAATGAACAAATTTTCATTTCTGGGGAGTGTTGACACGGGTGAAATTGAAAACCTTTATCAGCAATTCATGTCTGATCCTGATAGTATTGAAGCAAGTTGGCGGGATTTTTTTGAGGGCTTTGAATTTGCACGGACCTCATTCGGAGAAACCAAAGGTGCGATTCCTGAGCAGTTGCGGAAGGAATTCCGGGTTTTGAATCTGGTGAATGGTTACCGTAGCAGGGGTCATTTATTTACAGATACCAACCCCGTTCGTGAACGCAGGAAATATACACCAACCCTTGCAATTGAAAATTTCGGTTTGAATGAGCACGACCTGGAGGAAGTATTTCAGGCGGGAATTGAAATTGGTATTGGGCCGTCGAAGTTGAAGGATATCATTGCTCACCTCGAAGAAACCTATTGTAATTCAGTGGGTGCTGAGTATAAATACATCCGCACACCGGAGATTATCGAATGGCTTGAAAAAAAAATGGAGGGCAGTAGAAATTCGCGTTCCTTTTCTATTGAAGAGAAAAAAAGAATTCTGGAAAAGCTGAATGAGGCAGTTGCATTTGAAAATTTTGTACATTCCAAATTTGTTGGTCAGAAAAGATTTTCACTGGAAGGATGTGAAACGCTTATTCCGGCGCTGGATGCAATTATTGAACGGGGAGCAGAACATGGCATCAAGGAATTTGTAATTGGTATGTCACATCGCGGCCGGTTAAACGTACTTGCCAATACACTTGGAAAGGCCTATGAAGAAATATTTTCAGAGTTTGAAGGATTGGAATATGAGCAGATGACATTTGCCGGTGATGTTAAGTACCATCTTGGTTTCTCGAGCAATGTAGAAACAACTTCAGTTAAAAAGGTGCATATCAGTGTTGCGCCAAATCCATCTCATCTTGAGGCGGTGGATCCAGTTGTTCAGGGTATTGTTAGAGCTAAAATAGATAACACACCCGGTGGAAATGAGAACATGATTGCCCCAATCCTCATTCATGGTGATGCGGCGATTGCAGGGCAGGGAGTGGTTTATGAAGTGACCCAGATGTCACAGTTAAAGGGATTCCGTACAGGGGGCACCATCCATCTTGTAATTAATAATCAGATTGGTTTTACAACCAATTATATAGATGCGCGTTCCTCAACTTATTGTACTGATGTGGCAAAGGTGACCTTGTCTCCGGTATTTCATGTCAACGCTGATGATGTGGAAGCGCTTGTTTACACTATAGAACTTGCAATGGAATTCAGGCAAAAATTTCACAGGGATGTTTTTGTTGACATACTCGGGTTCAGGAAATACGGACACAATGAAGGTGATGAGCCGAGGTTTACCCAGCCGCTATTATACAAAGCCATTGCAGCACATCCGAATGCAAGGGAAATTTACAATGAGAAATTGCTTTCGCAGGGAGAGGTGGAAGCGAGCCTTGCAAAGGAAATGGAGAAGTCATTCAAGGAACTTTTGCAGAGAAATCTGGACTCGTCAAAACAGAAAAAGAAAACAGAAGTTTCTGCTTATCTTGAAGGATCATGGAAAGGTTTGCGGATTGCTTCAACAAAAGATTTTGAGGGTTCTCCCGAAACGAAGGTTGCAAAAAAGGACCTCCTTGAAATCGGTGAGAAGATCACAACGCTTCCTGCAGACAAAAAATTTTTCAGTAAGACAGTTCGCCTTTTCAATGAAAGGAAAGCCATGCTTACCAATAACAAACTGGATTGGGCCATGGGTGAATTGCTTGCTTACGGAACTTTACTGAAGGAGAATTTTTCGGTGCGTTTCAGCGGACAGGATGTGCAGCGCGGAACGTTTTCTCACAGGCATGCTGTGGTTAATCTTGAAGACAGCGATGAGCAATACACACCCTTGAATCATTTGGCAGACAAGCAGGCAGGTTTCCAGATTTACAATTCATTGCTGAGTGAATATGCCGTACTGGGTTTTGAATATGGGTACTGTCTTTCTTCGCCTAACTCACTGGTAATATGGGAAGCACAGTTTGGTGATTTTATGAATGGGGCGCAGATCATCATTGATCAGTACCTGAGCAGTGCTGAAGACAAATGGAACAGGATGAATGGACTGGTACTTTTGTTACCGCATGGTTTCGAAGGACAGGGCGCAGAACACAGCAGTGCGCGGCTTGAACGGTTTCTTTCATCTTGTGCCGAATTGAATATTCAGGTAGTGAACTGCACCACACCGGCTAATTTTTTCCATGTTTTACGGAGGCAGTTGAAGCGTGAGTTCAGAAAGCCGCTTATTGTCTTTACTCCGAAGAGTTTGTTGAGGCATCCACGGTGTGTTTCAACACTGGATGAGTTCTCGGAGGGAAAATTTCTGGAACTGATAGATGATTCGAATAAAGATGCCGCTCAAATATCCAAGGTTATTCTTTGCTCCGGGAAGATTTATTATGAACTACTCGAGCAGAAAGAAAAGAACCAGGTCAATCACATTGCACTTGTGCGGATTGAACAATTGTACCCGTTTCCTCAAAAGCAATTCGAAGCATTGGTTGCGAAATACAAAAATGCGATAGACTGGTGCTGGGTGCAGGAAGAGCCGGAGAACATGGGTGCATGGAGTTTTCTGTTGCGGACAATAAAGAATGTTTCATTGAAAGTAATTTCCAGGGAAGAAAGTGCAAGTCCGGCGACGGGATCGCATCATGCACATGAGAGGGAGCAGCGGGAATTAATTAACAGGGCATTTGAGATGCAATAGGAAGAGATGGTTTTCATAAGCATTAACCACTAAGATTTGCTTTGGAAAATAAAACAGCCAATACAATTTAAACAAGGGGAGTACGGAAAGACACAGAGAAGATCAAACAGCCAAATCATTTAACCACAGAGGGCCTTTAGGTTTGTCTTCTCTTATTTATCTCTCTTTACTACTACTATAAACAAGGG
>CAYHHK010000122.1:0-11604 GCA_964356415.1 uncultured Flavobacteriales bacterium | reverse complement strand
CAAATTTCCGGATGTAGTTCGGGTTGACAGATTCCTCTCTCGTCCCGATCCAGATCCCGTCCCGAAGTTTCGGGATTTGGACGGGACAGGACACCTTCGAAGTTTTGATGAGAAAGACACAGAATGATTTGTAAATATTTATGACGTGGGAACTGCAGGATTGTCGGGCAACTTTTTGGCTAGAGTTCGGGTTGACAGATTCCTCTCTCGTCCAGATCCAGAAATCTCTGGATCTGGACGAGAGAGGAATGACAAGCAATGTATTGTAAAAATGGCGGAAGTCGAATTGGTGGTAGCCGGGGGCAGTTTTTTCTTCCGCCGATGATTAAGATCCTACTATATTGGCCAATCCTTTTGTAGAGAATTCACATCAGGAATTTCGGTTATTCATGTTGATTCATAATTGAACTTTCGCAATCCCGATATCATTTCTATATTTACCTCATCAACCCAAACCGATGAGACGAATACTACTTTCCTTTTGCCTGCTGCTTTTTTCGTTACCCGCGCTATTTGCGGCTGACAATTATCCAACTGGTGCGCGCTCTATCGGGCTTGCGAATTCATCGGTAACCATTAACGATTGCTGGGGTGCATTTCAAAACCAGGCTGCACTTGCGTGGATGGACAGAATAAGTGTGGGCGCATCATACGACAATCGGTTTACAATTTCCAATCTCAGCACCAAAGGATTTGTATTTGCATTGCCGGTCAAAGCCGGAACATTTGCCTTGAGCGGTAATGTTTTTGGATACAGTCAATACAGCGAGAAAAAGGCAGGCATTGCTTTCGCTAAAAAACTCGGCGAAAAATTTTCTGCCGGTGTACAGCTTGATTACCTCAATACTTTTATCAATGATGACAACTATGGAAGTCGCACCACTTTTGCTGTTGAAGCCGGATTGCTTGCAGAGCCGCTAAAAAACTTCCGCATCGGCTTGCATGTTTACAACCTCTCGAGGGCAAAACTTGCTGAGTATGCCGATGAAAAAATTCCAACGATTTTCCGGCTCGGAGCATCTTATAAATTTTCCGAAAAATTATTCTGGAGTATTGAAGAAGAAAAAGACATTGACCAAAAAGCTGTTTTTAAATCAGGGCTTGAATACCATGTAGCAGAAGTATTGTACCTCAGAGGAGGAATATCAACCAATCCTACGCTATTCTCATTTGGTTTCGGATTGAAAATGGGAAACCTGATGCTGGATATGGCAAGTACGTATCATCAGGTGCTGGGGTTTAGTCCGGCGGTGTCGTTGACGTATCAGTTTGGGAAGAAATGAGAAGAGAGATGGGAGAAGAGAGTATTGAGTATTGAGTATTGAGTATTGAGTATTGAGATGTGAGATAGTAGGCAGTTGGCAAGATACAGCAGTAATAAATAGCAAGAGGATTAGATAATTAGCAGACTGAATGCAAGAGACAATAAGAAATGTCAAATAAGATCAACGTTTGTAAATTGTGTTTTCAAAGGGCAAGCAGCCTGACCATTATTCTCATGTTTTGGACTTTGCTATTGTGTGCGCAGACGCCTGTTGAGCCGGCGGCAGATGATGCCACTGAGCAGAAGATTGAGAAAATTGCAGAAGAAGCCGGGGAAGATATGGATGCGAATACCCTGTTGGACAAATTAAATTATTACAGGGAACATAAGATCGACCTTAATCATACAACGCGGGAGGAATTAAAAGACTTGTTGCTGCTTAGTGACATTCAGGTAGAATCCGTATTCAGC
Organism: uncultured Flavobacteriales bacterium; assembly: GCA_964356415.1. Classification (GTDB taxonomy): domain Bacteria; phylum Bacteroidota; class Bacteroidia; order AKYH767-A; family 2013-40CM-41-45; genus JAPLDB01. The sequence continues at coordinate 9,869 of CAYHHK010000122.1, read as the reverse complement.
CACATTGCCCGGCATGGTGATTTTCTTAACCTTCAGGAAATTCAGACAATCGATGAGCTTGACCAGGAAACGATTTTTCGCATACTCCCATTTGTGACTGTCGACAATACGAGAATTTTTGAAAAAATTTCTTTAGGAAAAATTTTTGCTGAAGGAAAGAATTCCCTGATGATACGGGATCAGCAGGTACTTGAAAAGCAGGCAGGATATGAAGATCAGAATGATTCAACCTATGCATTGAATAAGAGTTACTCAGGAAGTCAGCAGAAGATTTATGCAAAGTACAGGTTCACATCAGGCAACAGGGTGAGTATTGGATTTACGGCTGAGAAAGATGCCGGTGAAGAGTTCTTTAAGGGAACACAGCAATTCAGTTTCGACTCACTTTTGAATGACATGAAAGGATTGAATAAGATTGTCGAAGGTCCGCAGCACACAGGTTTTGATTTTTACTCAGCACATATTTTCATCAAAGGAAACGGCATCATACGCAACATTGCTTTAGGAGACTTCCAGGCGCAATACGGGCAGGGCGTAGTATTGTGGAGTGGACTTGCATTCGGAAAATCGACTGACATCATGAATCTGAAAAGAAATGCCAGAGGGATTTTACCATACACTTCTTCAGACGAAAATGCATTCCTGAGAGGCGGCGCCATTGCATTGGGACTTAAAAAATTTCAGTTGGATGTTTTTTACAGCAGCCATAAAATTGACGGGCATGTAGTAAGTACAACTGATACGCTTACCGTTGAAGATATCATTGCGTCATTTCAAACGGGAGGTTATCACCGTACATCATCAGAATACAGGGACAGGCATACTGTGACAGAATCACATGTTGGCGGGCACCTTAGTTACAAGAGCAATAACCTTACTCTTGGAGCAACAGCATTAACAACAGATTATTCTCTTTTCAGAATTCCCCTTCCGACTATCTACAATAAATTTGATTTTTCGGGAGACCACAATTTTAATTCTGGGTTTGATGTAAGCTATTTATATCGAAACGTAAGTTTATTTGGAGAAGCCGGACGAAGTATGAATGGGGGAATGGGTTATTTAGCTGGAGCGTTATTTTCACTTGATCCTAGGTTTGCCTTATCATTACTTCATAGGCATTTCGACAGAGACTATCATGCGCTAATGAGCAATGCTGTATCTGAAAATTCAAAAGACGAGAATGAGACAGGCACTCTTGTTGGAATTTCAACGAAACCAATTCGTTTTATTTCCATCAATGCATACTATGATATTTTTAGTTTTCCATGGTTAAAATTTAATGTTAGCGCGCCTTCAATAGGAAATGAATACTTAATTCAAATAAATTATACGCCAAACAAAACTTTTGATACCTATATCAGGATCAAACAGCAAAACAAACCGGAAAATTTTCCCGGTGACCAGGTAGTGATCAATGGATTGCAGGATGTTATTCAAACCAATTACCGTTTTAATATAAAGTATAAAGTCACCAAAGCAATTACGCTTGCCAATCGGATTGAATACGTTACGCTTGAGAAGAAAAGCACCGGTGTACAAAAGGGATATATGATCTATCAGGATATAAATTATAAGCCGATGAAGAGTAAAATCTCCTTTTCATTGCGCTATATTTTGTTTGATACAGATTCATATGATACCAGGATCTATGCTTATGAAAATGATGTGCTCTACGCCTACTCCATCCCTTCATATTATTATAAGGGAAGCAAGTATTACTTTTTGGTGCATTACAGTATTGTTCGGGGGATTGATTGCTGGGTAAGGGTCGGCCGCACCGCGTATGACAACCAGCAAACGGTAGGCAGTGGATTGGATATTATAGATGGATCTCACAAGACAGAAGTAAAAGCGCAAATCCGTTTTCAGTTTTGATTGACAAAGTGAAGTAAACATTAGAATTATTATGCAGGACATAAGATAGTGTTATAAAGTAAATGAATTCAAGGATTCCTCTCTCGTATTAGCCGAGATCGGAATGACAGCAATACTGTATTGATTAATGGGAGATTCCGGAATTCCGTTTCAGTCTCAATCCTGTTATCTCCCAGTTTAAAACCAAATATTGTAATTAGGCAATTGCCGGTAGTGCCCATTGAATCTTTTGTGAAGAAACCCTAATAATGTTAAATGATGATTTGTTACTTTTTAGTGTCCACATTAATAACTTATGCTTAACAAAAAGTATTCTATCTTCGGATTCAGATCCAACACCATAATACTCTGAAAAAGAAATTTTTATTTTTTCCTTTGCTGATCGTTGCCTTGTTTGGAGGGCACATCATCTACCTCAGTTCTCTCGCGCCGAAAGAAGAATTTCAGGAAGACCACTATCTTGACAGTGCAACTAATAAAACTGCCATCATTATTGTCGCACATGATGATGATGCGATTAGTTTTGCAGGAACAGTTTCTAGATTGACAGAACAAGGATGGGATGTGACAACACTTTGCTTTTACGGTTCATGGAAAAGCGAAGAAAACCAAACAAGAAAAGGAGAATTACAAAAAGCTGCTGCGCTATCAGGGATAAAAAATTTAGAGCTTGTTGATGTTGATATTGTGAATGGCTCCGACACTGTTGCAGAACCCTGGATGCCTGTTCCATACAATCGTTTTCAGGAATATTTCAAGGTGGACACCATCAGGTACATCATCACCAATGCCATTTTTAAGTACAAACCGTCTGTCATTTTTACGCTTGATGATTCTATCGGTGGATATGGCCATCCACAGCATGTAGCTGTAAGCAGGTGTGTAAATGATGTTTGCAGGTTGTTCAAGGATACAGTAGACTTCCCTGTAAGAAAAATTTATCAGGCCGTTTTCCCGCATTCCCAAACGGAAAATATTGTCGGAAATATGCAGGCTTATCGATCAGCCAAAAAAATATATGGAGTGGATGGAATGCCAAATCCAGACGTTTATGTTTCAATAGCCGATGCCGGGGAAAAGAAAAAAGGGTTTATGTGCTCGTTTGAATCACAAAAACAAAACATTAAAAAAATATGGCCTTATTACAACTGGTATCCTTCGTGGATTTACTTCGGAATATTTGATAAAGAATTTTTCAGGACGATCGATGTGAAAACATTATAAGGTTAATTCGCCGCAGTATTGCCCTGGTGACAGATATATTTAATTGCCACCAAGACACCAAGGCACAAAGCAAATCAGAAGATTGAAATAATTCAATGAGAAAGCTGTAAGTACAAAATTAGAATTAAATAAAATCAGTTCTTTTTCTTTCCGAACTCCCCGATATTTACTGCAAGCGAAAAATGGTTACTGGCGCCTGCCAGATGATAGCTTGCCCTGCCATAGCTGATGATAAACTTGCTGATTTTTAAGCCGACTCCAAAAGACAAACCAACGGTACGGGGACGGGAGTCAACCAAAAGCTCTTGTCGTCTTTGAAAATTATAAGCAACACGAAGGTGGAAATTCTTTGAAAGCAGTATTTCAGTTCCGACGATGATATGTCGAATGCCTTTTTCCCAGAAATTGTACTCAACCGGTTTGTACTCTCCTGTCAATGCATCGTAATTGGTTTGGTCGTTGGGATCAATATAGTTGATATCATAAACTTCCATGTGTCTCCATGTTAAATTAAGTCGTGCGGGTACATGGGCAAACTTTTTTGAAACAGCTCCAACCACCTCGAGCGGTAAGGGTTCTCTGTTATCCGGAACGTATGTCTTCAACTGAGCTCCGATATTTCTTGCAAGCAATGTTGCAGACCAGCCGCTGGCAGTATCATGCAACATAAAACTCAGGTCACCTGCAAGTCCCCAGGAGTTCATGATATAATAGTCACTATAAATTCCTTTTAAATTTACTCCTACAGAAAATAATTTGTTCAGTTGATAACCCCATCCCAGACTCAAAGCATAATCAGCAGCGGTAAAAGTTCCGCTGACAATTCCGGTTTCATCGGCTTCCTTGAAACTACCATAGTTACCGTAATGCATCCACACATCAAACGTTCCTCTCTTACCAAAACTTTTGGCGAAAGCAGCATCACCGAATTTTACACCATCGAAATAACTTACGCCGCTGAAGGAAAGGTATTTGTCCATGAGCGGATTTAAAGCGGCAGGATTTTGCAATGCGCAATTGAGGTCATTGTCCTTCACTGAAATAAAAGTTCCACCCAAAGCTGCGATGCGCGCTGATGCAGGGATATTAAGGAAAGAATAAATGGCACTTCCCCCTTCCTGGGAAAAGGCTAGCGAAGGAATGAGGAATAAGGCGAATGAAATTCGTAGTAATTGTCGCATTGTACAAAGTAAAGAAAGTTTTAGATACCGAATAAGTTTGAAAAATAAAGAATTCATTCCCCAGTATAATTTGTGGCTATTTTAAGAATGCGACTTCGGAGCATAAATTAAATTTGCCACAAAGGCACAAAGACACAAAGTTTCAGAAGAAATACTCAATCCTGTTCACTACATGGATTTATGGCATAGGAAACGTCAAAGACTGAATATTATTTGAATAAGGGCAAAAATAAATCGGTTCATTATAACAATGAAATATGCAAAAGCATGAGAGGTATTATCGGTTCCGGGGAGAGAACATGCACTGAACAAAGAGATTCCTCTCTCGCCTGAGTCGAGATCGGAAAGACAGCCAAACTAATATTAAAGGGTGGGTGGAAGAAAAGTTTGCAGACAGGGGGCAAACTTTTTCTTCCACCCTCAAACAGTGTACTATTCCAATCCTCTTAAAGGTGGCAGAGAATTCCGATAAACTTAGTCATTATCACGAGACAAGACATGTACTTCGGGGTTTACTTTTTACGATCTTTGCAGAAATTGAAAATCCGGGATCATTTCGTGAAAAGCAAAAACAATAAAAAACTTCCTGAAGAGCAACTGGAGATATTCGGCGCACGGGTTCACAACCTGAAGAACATTGACGTTACCATGCCGCGCAACAAGCTCGTGGTGATCACAGGTTTAAGCGGAAGCGGCAAGTCATCACTTGCCTTTGATACCATCTATGCTGAAGGGCAAAGACGGTACATGGAGAGTTTTTCTGCCTATGCGCGTCAGTTTCTTGGAAGCATGGAAAGGCCTGACGTCGACAAAATCACAGGTTTGAGTCCTGTTATCTCCATTGAACAAAAGACGACCAACCTCAATCCAAGATCAACGGTAGGAACAATAACTGAGATCTATGATTTTCTCAGGCTGCTGTACGCCCGTGCTTCTGAAGCATTCTCTTATACAACAGGAGAACGAATGGTAAGGCTGAGTGATGACCAGATCCTGGAACTCATCCTTAAAAAATTCAAAGACAAGAAAATCAAAATACTTGCACCACTGGTTCGTGCGCGCAAAGGACATTACCGCGAGCTTTTTGAACAGCTGAGCGGACAAGGATATCTGAAAGTGCGTACCGATGGACGCATTGTTGAGTTGAAAAAGAACCTGCAGCTCGACCGTTACAAGATACATGACATTGAGTTGCTCATTGATCAGCCGGTGGTGAGTAAAGACAGCAGGCAGCGGATCAATGAATCGCTTGCACTTGCGATGAAGACAGGAAAAGGCACGGTAATGTTGCTGGAGGGTGATTCAGACAAGGAAACTTATTTCAGCAGGCACCTGATGTGTCCTACTTCAGGGATCAGTTATGATGAACCTCAGCCGAATACTTTTTCATTCAATTCACCCTATGGTGCATGTAAAAATTGCAACGGCCTGGGCACAGTATCAGAGATCGACCTGAAGAGCATCATACCGGATCCTAAAGTTAGCATCAAGGCGGGTGGTATTGCACCGCTTGGCGCACAAAAAGACAACTGGATCTTTAAACAACTGATCGCACTGGGAAGGAAACATGGATTTTCCCTTTCCGAACCAATTGAAGAGATCAGCGAAGAAGCGCTCAACATCATTCTTTATGGCAGTGATGATGTGCTGAATGTATATTCTGAAACAGGGTATGGTGATGGCTATAGAAGTTTGATGACGTACCAGGGAATTGTCAACTTCATCACGAGTCAGGATACAGAAGACATGGGAACTTCCATGCAGAAATGGGTTCAACGATTTATGCAGACTATTACCTGTCCTGAATGCCATGGCTCACGATTAAAAAAAGAATCGCTCTTTTTTAGGATTGACGGAAAAAATATTTCTGAATTGGCGATGATGGATGTGCAGCAGCTCAATGACTGGTTCATCAAACTGGAAGAAAGAATTTCAGAAAAGCAACTGGCGATTGGCGGTGAAGTAATCAAAGAGATCCGCAAGAGGATAAAATTTCTTCTCGATGTAGGTCTTGATTACCTTTCGATGAACCGTCCGTCATTAAGTCTGAGTGGCGGTGAATCACAACGGATCCGCCTTGCTACACAGATCGGATCTCAATTGGTCGGCGTGCTTTACATCCTTGATGAACCAAGCATTGGTTTGCATCAAAGAGACAATGTGAGACTGATAAAATCTCTTCAGGAATTGCGTGATGCGGGGAACAGCGTGATCGTAGTGGAACATGACAAAGAGACAATTCAGCATGCAGACTATGTGCTAGACCTGGGTCCGGGAGCAGGCATTCACGGCGGAGAAATTGTTGCTTCGGGAACACCGGAAGAATTGCAGTCACAATCCAGTCTGACTACAGATTACCTAAATGGTGTTAAAAATATTGACATCCCTAAGCAGCTCCGCAATGGCAATGGAAAATTCATTGAACTAAAGGGCGCACGCGGAAATAATCTGAAAAAAGTTTCAGTGAAATTCCCATTGGGAAAATTCATCTGCGTGACAGGAGTTTCCGGAAGTGGAAAATCAACACTGATCAATGAGACCCTCTACCCTATTCTCAACCAGTACTTTTACAGTTCACATCAGAAGCCGCTTCCATATTCAACGGTTGATGGCGTTGAACATGTTGACAAGGTCATTGAGATCGACCAAAGTCCAATAGGCAGAACTCCACGATCCAACCCGGCGACATACACAGGCGTATTTACAGACATCAGGAATCTCTATGCATCACTGCCTGAGAGTGCGATAAGAGGATATAAAGCAGGAAGGTTTTCATTCAATGTAAAAAGCGGTCGTTGTGAAACCTGCCAGGGAGGCGGAATGCGAGTAATCGAGATGAATTTTCTTCCTGATGTATATGTGCTTTGTGAAACCTGTCGTGGCAAACGGTACAACCGTGAAACGCTTGAAATCCGATACAGGGGAAAATCCATCAGTGATGTTCTTGATATGAGTATAGAAGATGCATGTGTGTTTTTTGAGAACATGCCGCACATCCTTCACAAAATAAAAACGATACAGGAAGTAGGACTTGGTTATATCACACTCGGTCAGCAGAGCACAACACTGAGTGGCGGGGAAGCACAGCGTGTGAAACTGGCAACAGAACTTTCCAAGAAAGACACAGGTAATACTTTTTATATACTGGATGAACCCACTACAGGTTTGCATTTTGAAGATGTGAGAATTTTACTTGATGTTTTAAAACGACTGGCAGACAAAGGCAATACGGTACTTGTGATTGAGCATAACATGGACGTTATTAAGGTTGCTGATCACATTATTGACCTGGGTCCGGAGGGCGGAGAAAGAGGCGGTACCATCGTTTGTGAAGGCACGCCAAAAGAGATAATTAAGAGCAAAACCAGCATAACGGCTGAATTTTTACGGAAAGAGTTAGAAAGCTCACCACAATTTGGAAACCTTGTCAAGAACTAAGCGTTAGGACTTGTACGAATAACGAAAGCTTGCGAATTTACGAAGTACGAATTCGTAAATGTGTAAATTCGTAACAATTAGTACTTAGTAACTATGAATTTTGACGAACAGAAAATACGGAAAGCCTTTGCTGACAAAGACTGGCAGGAAATCAAGACGCAGGATAGCTGGCAGATCTTTAAGATCATGGCCGAGTTTGTGGAAGGATTTGACAAACTAAGTAAGATCGGGCCTTGCGTTTCCATTTTTGGATCGGCGCGTACAAAACCTGATCATCCCTTTTATTCACTTACCGAGGAGATTGCATTTAAACTGACGAAAGAAGGTTATGGAATCATTACAGGCGGCGGTCCGGGTATTATGGAGGCAGCCAATAAAGGCGCAAAGACAGCTGGCGGTAAATCAGTAGGATTGAACATTGAACTTCCTTTTGAGCAATCACACAATCCCTATATTGATCACGATAAACTTATCTCCTTCGACTACTTCTTTGTCCGTAAACTGATGTTCATCAAGTATGCACAGGGATTTGTGGTAATGCCGGGAGGATTCGGTACAATGGATGAATTTTTCGAAGCTCTCACTCTAATCCAAACAAAGAAGATCGGTAAGTTTCCAATTGTTCTTGTAGGGAAGAAATACTGGGGAGGTTTAATGACCTGGATAGAAAACGTGCTTATTGAAGAAAAGACGATAGACGAAAAAGACATGAACTATTTTTTCCTGGCTGACAGTGCAGATGAGGCTGTGGGGCATATCAATAGTTTCTATTCGAAGTATTTGTTGAAGCCGAATTTTTAGGAGGTTGAGTAGTTTATTAGTTGAGAAGGTGATGAGGTGACTAAGTGATAAAGTGACTAAGTGACTAAGTGATAAAGTGACTAAGTGACTAAGTGATTAGGTGCTAGCTAAAATGGTACATCAATCGAATCGGAGAATTTCCTGAAACAAAAAAAGGTCCCTGAATTTCAGAGACCGATCTAGTTGCTTCTTATATATTCCCGCTTGCTCCCGAACTTGTTGCATCGCTGTTGTTTTCCTCACGGTAGCCCCACCCCGTTCCACAACGTGCTTTCCATTTTTTACGAAGTTCTTCACGCTGTTCAGGAGACATGTGCTTCATTTTTTCTTCCCAGCGGTTGCGCCAGCGGTCACGCATATGGTTGCCCGGTCCGCACCGCTTTCCATGGAAGCCTCCGAATAATATTTTCGAGAGTAATAATAATCCGGCGGTTTGCCAAAAGGTAATTACAGGTCCTGCAAAAAGTACAGGCACAAGCCAGTTCCATAAACCCATCGTTGCGAAGACCAATGCTGCGATGAGCAACGGTACGGCTATAATCATGATTGGGATCCAAATTTTTTTCATTTTATAATAATTTAATTGGTTACGTGTTATAAGTTACAAGGCACAAGGCATATTTACATTTTTGAAGATTTTTAACATTGTAAATAATACATTTCATTCAACCGAACATTTCTTCATATACTTCTCTAAGTTTTTCGCGCAGGTGTAATACGGCATACCGTTTTCGTGATAGCAAGGTGTTTACTGAAACGCCGGTCTCTTTAGAAATTTCGACAAAGCTTTTCTGGTCCAGTTCATGCCAGACAAAAACATCACGTTGTTCGGCCGGCAGTTCATCAAGCCCCTCCTCTATCATATTCCACAACAGGTTATTGTCGAATGTTGAATCGGGCGAAGATGTATTCCCACGCAGGAGGTCTGAGATCAGCAATGGTTCATCTTCTCCTTCGCCGGTTGAGAATTTCTGGTCTTCCAGAGCCAGTGTCTTCTTTTTCCTGTAGCGGTCTATGATCTTGTTTTTCGCAACCCTGATCAGCCATGAAGTAACCTGTTCGATCGGAACCGGAAGCCGGTATGCTTCTGTGAGTTCTTCAAACACATCCTGAAGCACGTCTTCTGCATCCGTATTATTCTCCACACGCTGGCGGATGAAGGCAAAAAGGCGGTTTCTGTTATCCCTGACTGCTTCTTCAAGGCGTTGATTTTGCTCCTTCATTGCTTCATTTATGGTGATTGCCTGCGTCATCAATGGGGAAGACGAGGAGGGTTGGATAATATTTTACCGAAAGTAGGAAAAAGAAGGAAACGCGAGGTAAGATGTAAAAAGCAAGGTTTAAGAT
>CAYHHK010000121.1:0-11918 GCA_964356415.1 uncultured Flavobacteriales bacterium | reverse complement strand
CCAACAACAATGCCGGAATGAAATTCCAGATCATTATGAACCCCGGCGCTGAACCGCAGGCAGTGCTGCATTTTACGGGGCATCAGAGTTTGCAACTGGTGAACAATGCAGATTTACAGGTAAGCGGAGTGCTTGGTTCATTCACTTATGAGCGGCCGCTGGTTTTTCAGCTCGATTATTTTGGCACCCGCATTTCATTGGGATGGCTTGCTTCCTATCATATTAGTGGAGATGATGTGGGTTTTATTTTATCAGGGAATTATGATAATAGGTTGCCGCTGGTTGTGGAGTGTGCGAAGCAAAACTTCCAAACAGTGAGTTCTTGCTCAGGAAACCTTTGCTGGAGCACTTATTTGGGAGGAGATGGCGATGACATTATTATGGATATTGCTATTGATGCCAATTCTAATAGTTCAGATTTTGGTGCATTTTATGCAGTTGGCGGTAGTTTCAGTTTTGACTTTCCGTATGCTCCTGGATGGATATTCAATAACGTTGGTTTTTCTTTTGGAACACGTGATGCATTTGTAGTGAAGTTTAATCCACAATGTAATTTTTCTCATTACACTTTTTATGGCGGAGTAGAAGACGATGTTGCGAATGGTGTTGCAGTTGCGGCACAAATTAATAACGCTCAGGTGAGTAATATATATATTACCGGAACCACCAATAGCCCAAATATTTTCGCAACACAAAATGGCCAGATTGTGCACTCATTGAACAACAATCCCGTTCCAAATACTCAGCATACTGATGCATTTATAGCACGGTTTTCCCCCAATAACCTCCAAAGGACTTGGGCAACTTATTTCGGTGGGGAGCAGAACGAAACCGGCAATGACATAGTAATTTACAGAGACGGGAATAACCCTGCCCATAACCAGATTTACATCTGCGGATCTACAAATACCGACAATGGTGCAACTTCTGATGATCTTCCAATTCAGTCCTCGCAAAATTCAACTGCATATTTTCAAACTGGATTTGCGGGCTCCGGATCAGCAAATATTGGTGAAGCATACATTGCAAGGATTGATGAATTTATAGACAATGATTATGTGCTTACATGGAGCAGCTATCTCGGAGGTACGCAAGACGATGAATTCACTTCACTGACATTGATGTCTGGAAATACAGTCGTGGCTATTGGCAGTACAGCAAGCAGCCAGAATGCAGGATTCGAAACATTATCAACCAACGGTCATTGTAACGCTAATCATAATGGAGATTTTCCTTTCTGCGGTCCGGCTAACTGTTGGAATAACAATGGAGATTTCGGTGGTGGAGACAATGATGCTATGGTCTCCTTTTTTAACACGAGTGATGAGTTGATATACTCAACTTACTTCGGAGGCGATGGTGAAGATGGTTTTTTCCCTTTTCATGCCAGAGCAACCAGTACAGGCAATTCCGGGTTCAGTATGGTCGGTACGTCAAATAGTATCAATGATTTTCCGCTTGAATCAACAAACGCTTATTATCAGACATTCAATAATGGTTTGAGCAATGCCTATGTATCCCGTTTCTACTTATATGATCTGGAATACTCGTCTTTTTTTGGAAGTATCGGGGACGATTTTGGCATGGGCATTACAATTAATCCAGCCAATGGTGATTATTATATTTCGGGAAAAACGGCATCGCAATCGGGAAGCACCACTCTATGCGTAACTCCGGCACCAGGTGCCTTTCCGCTCTGCAATGACGCACCCGGCTGTTACTATCACGATCAGTTTCGGGGAGGTGCTTCAGATGCTTTCATAGCCGGTTTTAATAATTTAGATGAACTCCATTGGTCAACATATATTGGCGGCGATATAACCGGTACCACAACTGAAGATGCGGGGATGGCTTTGCTGTATGATTCATACTCAATACCTGAACGGATTTTTATGGCTGGATTTTCATCAAGCCCCGGGACAACACCATTCCCTCAGGTAAATGACCCGCTTGCCTATAATCAATCAGACTATGTTACAACAATTATCTCGAGTTTTCAGGATGCCATTATATCCCGGTTCGATGCCCCGCTACTTATTGGAGTTGAAGAGCACTCAATAAGTGACTTTAGTTTTCAGGTTTATCCAAACCCTTCATCGGGTAATCTCGATTTGAGTTTTTACTTAAATCATAATTCTTCATACCACTTTCAAATATTTAATTCCTTAGGGCAGATTGTGTCGCATCAACCTTTCACTAAAAAAGCAATCGGAAACATAACTGAAAAATTAAACACTAATAATATGCCAAATGGGATTTACCTTATCTATTTGCAGGTTGAAGACAAAATAGAATGTCGGAAATTAATTCTTCAAAGATGAAAACGCTAATTATCACTTGTATTTTTCTTTTTCATTCACTTTTTGTTCTATCGCAATATTGGCATCCGCTAAATGCTGGGTTTGATGGACAGGTTTCAACGCTCAAAGCAGACAGTGTGAATAACTGCATTTATGCTGGAGGACTTTTTTCTTACTCTGGAACCCTTCCAGTAAACTGTGTTGCAAAATGGGATGGAATGAATTGGGATTCCCTTGGCTCAGGTACATATAATTTATCAATCGTTAAATGTCTTGAAATTTTCAATGATACTTTATTTGGCGGCACTTTCTTTGGAAGCTGGAATACCGGATTTGCCAAATGGAATGGAGTTTATTGGGATACGATGCAAGGAATAAATAGTGCCGTGCTCACAATGAAAGAGTTTAATAATAATTTATACATTGGCGGCGTCTTTAATAAAATTGGCACTCTATCCACACCTTCTCACATTGCCAAATGGGACGGACAATCATGGGCAACATTTCCTTTTAGCTTTCCTGTTAGTTTTGGAATAATCCAATCACTGGAGTTCTATAACGGTGAAATGTATATCGGAGGGAATTTTGATACGGTTAGCTTGCGTGATCTTTGTAAGTGGGATGGTAATTCTCTTCAACCTGTAGGTGTTGGTTTAAGCGGTCCTGGTACGGGTGTTTCTTGCATGGCATTTTACAAAAATGAGCTATATATTGGAGGAAGTTTCAGTAAGCCAACAGACGTTGCCAACTATATTATGAAATGGGACGGAAATACCCTACAGGAAGTAGGCATGGGATTAGATGGAGCTCCCAGATCTATGAAAGTATATGATGATGAATTATACATTGTCGGGGGGTTTAACCATGCTGGCTCCTTGCCGGTTAATTATATAGCAAAGTGGAATGGCACCAGTTGGGAGGATATGGGCCAACCTTATTTTAATGGTCCTATTGAGGCGATAGAATTTATGAATGGAGAAATGTATGTTGGCGGTGCATTCACGAACGCAGGAAATACAGGAGCAAATTACATTGCCAAATACACCGGCCCTCTAACTGTTAAAGATTTCTCAAAACCCTGCTTATCATTTTCAATTTCTTCAAATCCTACAAATTCTGCAATTACACTTTCATTCCATTCAGTATTAAGAGAAGAAGGAATGTTGACCGCAACCGATGAGCAAGGCAGGCAGCAATTTAATATTACAATACCAAAACAAACAGCTCGCAAAGAGTTAGACATAAGCGAACTCGCCTCCGGCATTTATTTCATCACATTAGATAGCGAAAGCGGAAGAGTAACTAAGAAGTTTATTAAAGAATGAGAATAGGTAAGATCGTACAAATCAAATGAGAGGTGCGCGCCCGCTCAATGCAAGGCGCAACACCTGCCAGCAATTAGTCCACGGTGAAAGGACAGACGTCACAACTATTTATAGCAATTCACCCTTCAATTTTGCTATATCCTGCATAAGTGGTTTAAGGTCAGCATTTACTTCCGACCTGAATAATTGCCATTCATCCTGTGTTCCGAAATGAACGAATATATCGAAATCAATTTTCAATTCTGAATTTTCACTCTCAAGAGAGTTTAACCGCTTTCGATATTTTGTGGCTTCCTTACGGGTTTTCACCCATAATTTTTCTTTAATAAATTCTATATCATTATCATTTTTATCAATTTCCTTGCACAGCTTCTCCATATAAGTCTTATAGGCTTTGGCTTCTCTTCTTTTTTCCGTGCCTTCGCCTGCTATGGTTACTTCAGGTAACATGTGAATGTGATTTATTGCCTCCGGGTTTCCGATAAAATCGGTTTCCTTTCTGTCACTAATGACTATACCGTTTCCATCAATGCAATCACCTGCCCTGAGTAAAGTAGTTCTCTTATCACCCCAGATCACACTTCCGTCAGGCAATAATTGTATAGCACTGTCGAGGTCAACTTTAGTGCTGATAATTATATTGTTCAGCATCACAACGGTTTTTCCATTCACTTCATTTATATAATATTAGTTTGGTAACGTTGTTTGAGCAAAATCACTTGCTAATATAAAGCAGGCGTAAATGGTTAAGATTAAAGCTTTCATAATTAATTGGTTTAAGTTTTAGATTATAATATATGGCTGCCATTTAGATGATTTAATCCCTCACTTGCAAATTACGGAATGCCGTTGGAAGAGATATCAATATAATTCAAAGAACCTTTGAGATTCACTTGTGAAAAACCAGCATTGGAAATGAAGCATAAGAAGTTAGCTTCTTGACAATACTTTCATGAAAAACATTGTGCAGAAGACAATGTTTCTCCATGTACAATGCAAGCAGATCTGCGTGTGTTTTCGTCATGAAATTCTCTATCGCTTCTGCCTTATTATCGTGAATGATCCGTTCAAAAGTAATACTGGTCTCATAATTCAGCGTTTCTTCGGTAAGCGAGCAAAATGCCTTGTAAACCTCACGGCTTAACTCAGTATCTTTTTCACTGATGTGAACCACCCTGACCAATGGCGTGAACGCATCGGTGAGGTCTTTCAACTGTTTCAACAACATCGTATCACCGATGTGGCAGTCTGATGCAAAAGCAACATTTTGAATACCATTAAAAGTACACTCTTCCGGAACGATCAGTACAGGTCCTGATTCCTTTTTGGCAACCCTGAAACTATGACTGCCAAAATAAAACTGACTCATTTTATCGGCGCCATTGGTACCGATGATGGTGAGGTCATACTTCTCCGATTCAATTGAAATGGTCTTGTCAATCCCCTGCGAAACGGAAGGAACATTCTCAAAATTGCAGGGAACATTAAAAACCGAAGTGATGTTTTCACAAATGTCTTCAAGCTGATCAGCAGCTTCCTTCAGTTCGGTGATCGATTCACGATCCCCTCCCGAAAAATAGTTCACGCCTTCACTAACATATACGGGCTGAACATGCAATAAAGTCAGAGATGCGCCTGTTTGCTGTGCATACTTCGCTGCATATTCCACGGCATTTATTGATGCTGAAGAAAAATCGGTCGGACAGAGTATTTTCATTGGATGTTGTTTAAAATAATTATTGTAAAGATTGAAATTGCTGCTGTATTTCAACATGACCGGTATGATTATGCAACATGACTTTCATCAGGTTAATTACCAAAAAGTCAATATAAGCATGCCTTAAGAAATTATTCCGAAGATTTACTGATAACGGCTAAATTTGAAAGATTCCTCTCTCGGTCCCATAGATAAGGATGCTACAAAGCAAAATCATTACTATCTGTAGTATATTTGCAGTTTCCTATCATCCTACTATGAAAATCAATCTTGTTCTGTCCGGAGGTGGAGCTCGCGGACTTGCTCATCTCGGAATTATTAAAGTATTGAAGGAAACAGGATTTATTATTCAGCATATTTCCGGTGTAAGCTCCGGTGCCGTGGTGAGTGCATTTATTTGCGCCGGCTTCAGTCCTGAAGAAACGCTAAAAGTTTTCATGGAAAATAACCTGATGTACAAAATACGCCCTGTTTTCAACTCAGGTATTTTCAAACTTAATAAGTGGGAGGAGATTCTTCTCAAGCACTTTCCCAAAAATACTTTTGAATCACTGGCTATTCCTTTAACAGTAAATGCAACCGATATCAATGAATGCAAGGAAGCTTATTTTTCCAGTGGAGAACTGGTCACCCCTTTGCTGGCATCATGCAGCCTTCCCGGTATTTTCGAACCGATAGTAATCAACAATAAGCAGTATGTTGACGGCGGCATCCTAAATAACCTTCCTGTTGAGCCCTTTCTTTCCGGATCCAATAAGATCATCGCCCTCAATGTAAATCCGCTGATAGCAGAGGAATCAATAGACTCTGCGTTTAAAATATTTGACCGGTCATTTCAATTATCCTTGAGAGAAAAAACAAATCAAAATAAGAAAAAAGGGCATTTTATTATTGAGCCTGATGCACTTTCAAAATATCAGATCTTTGACCTGGATGAAGGTGAAGCCATTTTCAAAATCGGTTATGATCATGCTGCCTCTCAACGTAAAGAACTTGAAAGCCTGATGCAGTCCGCTTAAGACTTATCTTTCAGCGATGCAATCGCTTTTTTCAAATGCTCGAATGCTGCTGCAATTTCCTTTGTGAAATCACCGGATTTCTTCTTTGCTTCATCCCACTGCAATTCAGCTTTCATTAACAACTTGTCAATTTCAATACCGGCCACATCCATCGCCTCCTTCATTTTCTCTTTCCCCTTGAATGCTTTCAATTCAAATTGCAACTCAAGTATATTCAGCTTCAGTTTGAATTTTTCAATTTCTGACTTGAACTCATTCATGCGCTCATTTAACTCCGGATTATCATTTAAACCTGATTCTAATTCATGCAGCGCATTGAGGATTTTCTTCCTTTGTTCAAAAAAATAATCCTTCGCGTCTGCTTTACCCAAAGACAGCTGCAACTGCAATTCATCCAGTTGTGATTTCAACTTGTCTGCCTTCTCCTGATTTGATGATTTAAGATTTGAAAAAAATTGCTTCCACTCTCCTGCCTTTTCCCTGAACTCGCCTTTAAGCTCTTCAAACTTATCCCCGGCTTCGGCCTTACCCAGCGAAGCCTGCAATGCAAATTCTTCAATTTCCTTTTGTGCTTTTTTCAAACCGGCGCTGATCTTCTCAGCAATTTTTCCAAATGATGTTTCGTTTTTCATAGGATATGATTTAATAGATTTATTTTTATTTATGAACTAGTTGCTTTTTGTAAACCCTGTACCTTTTGTATACAGCGGCACCAAGCCGTTCCATTACTTCCCGCATGGGCTTGTTTGTCTCAAGTATAAGGTGACTGTCTATGTATTCCAGCCCTCGCTGCCGAGCCGATTTAAAAAGTGACACACCGAGCAAAGCAGTTACTCCGGCACCCTGGTGTTTTTCATCAACTGCTCCAAGAAAAAGGTCAAGCTGTTTTGATTTTTTTCCTGAGGACAGAATGTGAATGAATCCGAAAGGAAATAGTCTGCCTCTCGCTTTCTGAATTCCCACGCTTATATCAGGCGTAGCGATCACAAATGCGATCGGTTTATTATTCATGTCAATAACCAGCTTTGTAAATGAAGGATCAAGAACCGGAAGGTAACGGCCCGCAAGCTGATACATTTCTTCCTCCGAAAGTGGCGTAAACCCAAAAATGGATCCGTATGTCTCATTCACAAGTCTGAGAACAGGAACAATGTAAGGCCTGAGTTGCCTCCTCGATTTGAATTCGACAAGCTTCATTTTCTTGCTTTGTATCAATCTGTTATAAACCCGCTGGTACAGATCCGGCGCTTTCTCCGGAACCGGTAGCTTGTACACAACACAGTCAACCTGCTTTTCATACCCCTCTTTCTCCACGAGGTCTTTTAGATAAGGTGCATTGGTTGCTGTTGCAATCACCGGCAAATATTCAAAACCCTCTACCTGCATGCCCTGGGGGTCTTTATCAGAGAATCCAAATGGACCGATCATCTGCGTCATCCCAATTTTTAGTGCCCACTTTTCTATGGCATCAATCAAAGCATGCGAAACCCTATCATCATCGTAACATTCAAAATTGAAAAAACGCGCCGTGAACTCCTTTTGAAGTACATTGTACTTTCTATTGATAATCCCCATGATCCTTCCCACAACTTCTTCTCCGCGCAATGCAAGCAAAAGAATGGTATCGCTTTCAAGAATGGACTTGTTGTATTTTCCGTCATAAAATTTCCATTCATCAGCATAAACTGGCGGAACCCAGTAAGCATGATGAACATGGATCTTTTCCGGAAGAAAAATAAATTTCTTCAGGTCACCTTTTGATTTTACTTCATGAATCAATACATCCATCGTTTACGAAGATAGTTCATCATTTTAACACGGGCTTGATTTCTATCAGCAATGATAATGACATCGGTCATGTAAATGACAATACCGCAGATGTCAAATTAGAAAACAGGAAGAATCGGGGTTTCGCTTTGCGGGATTATATCTGTCCTTCAAAAGACTGCATACAATTGTTTTGAAGACTCATCTGAAATGTTTTACATTTATCGCTGCCTAAAACAATCCAAAATTAATCAACATGCAGGAATATGATGTAGTAATCCCCGGAGGGGGGCTGGCCGGTCTGGCGCTTTCCATTCAGCTCAAGCACGCAAATCCGGATATAAGTATTCTTGTGCTTGAGCGGCGTGAAAACGAAGCCACCACTGCCGCGCACAAGGTTGGTGAATCTACTGTCGAGCTAGGAAGTCACTACCTCAGGGAAGTCCTCGGACTCAAAGATTACCTGGAAAAACATGAATTGCCAAAGCATGGTTTGAGGTTTTTCTTTCCTTCTCATGACAAAGACCATATTCCGGGCCGCGTCGAACTTGGACCCAGAGAACGCTTGCCACAACCCAGCCACCAGCTGGATCGGGGAACACTGGAAAATCACATGGCAATTAAAACACAAGAACTTGGGTCGTCATACATTTTAGGTGCGACTGTCAAAGACATTGCAGTTTCAGCTTCCGGCCATATTGTAATGTACGTGAAAAACGGACAAGAAATAAAAGTGAAATGCAAATGGGTTGCTGACGCTACAGGTCGCGGTAGTTTTATGAAACGCAAATTTCAGTTTCAGAAACCTATGGAACACCATGTGAACGCCGTGTGGTGGAGGCTCAAAGGGGTCATTGACGTTGATGACTGGAGCGATGATAAAGAATGGAAAAACTATTTGAAGTCGGGTCTTCGTTTACTCAGCACGGTTCATTTTATGGACAAAGGTTACTGGCTATGGGTAATTCCATTGGGCTCGAAGAATACATCTATTGGCATCGTTGCAGATCCTGCAGTGCATCCATTTGATACATTCAATAAGTACGACAAGGCAATGGAATGGCTTAAAGTAAATGAGCCGCGTGGATATAAAATGCTTTCTGCTGAAACGCCGAATCTTATGGATTTTAAGATCCTGAAACACTATGCACATCATACCGGCAGGGTATATTGTGCGCCGGAACGCTGGGGTGTAACAGGTGAAGCAGGCGCATTTCTCGACCCGCTGTATTCACCGGGAACAGATTTTATTGCATTGAATAATTCATGGTTGTCTGATCTAATTCTCAAAGATCTAAAAGGTGAAGACATCAGCAGACTTGCAGAGGTGTATGAACAATCACATCTATCATGGGTTGACAATTGGATTCCTGTTTACCAGAACAAATACCTGTTGATGGGAAATGCACAGATCATGGTCATGAAAATTTTCTGGGACTGGGCTACTTACTGGTCGGTGCCCACGTTGATATTTACCAATAAAGGATTTACAAATCTGAAAGTACTGAAAGAATTATTTTCCTCTGCCACCGGATTGGGAAGAAGATTTGGTGCACTGAACAAACAGATGCAGGATCTATTTCTTGAATGGCTTCCTTACCAAAACGAAGTTTTTGAGAACCGCTACATCGATCCCTATGACCTGAGTTATATGCGTGAGTTCCAGCTTGGAATTGACAAGCAGTATGAGTCCGGAGAGTTAATTGAAAAAATTGCTTCTAATCTGCATATACTCGAACAGGTTGCCGCTGCGATGTTCCGCCTGATCAGTGCGCAGGTAAACGGCACGCCGCCAAATATGAAAGTTGATCCATACAATGTCAGTCTGAAAAACATTACGTATCCTGTGGATATTGAAAGCGAAGACAATATTGATCCGGCAATTTCAAAAGACGTTGACCTGATGTGGTTTTACGCTAAAAAAGAAATTGCATGACTATGGCCGGGAATGAAGTTGCTGCGAGAATGAATAAGATAATGCGGATCTTTATTCAGGGACAATCCACTGCTGAAAATGGATCTGAACTTCTATTGATTGATAAACAGCTAAATGAAATCGAAAATGAATATCGTTCTGTTGCCTTTGAAGCTGCATCAATGGCCATTGCAATTAGTGATTTTGAATCCGGTGCCGGCCTAAAACTTTGGAGTGAGTTCAATAAAAAATATGGAGGCAAACATGCTTCACAGTTACATGCAGGATTGGGTTGGGCCATTGCACAAAAAGGCATATCGCTTACCGATATTCTGGTAAACGTAGAACCGTTAATGCAGTGCAGGGTGGCAGACGGCTGTGGATACTATGAAGGGATTTTCAGACAACAATCAGCTCTGAAAAATAAAATAATTCCGGATGCATATTCAAAATATGCTGAAGGCTACGATCAGGGGATCGGGCGCTCTGTATATTATTCAGCCAAAGGCGATATTGAAAAAATACCGGGGATCATTAACGAGTTTCCCGAAACAAGACAGGCAGATCTGTGGAGAGGTGTTGCCATTGCATGTGTCTATGTTGGCGGTTGTGATGAAAAAATGCTGAACCGTATTTTTGTTTTATCCGGAAAATACTATAAACAATTGCAGGTAGGCGCAGCGCTCGTTTCCCGCGCACGGCATGATGCAGAGTCAGTTACGCCTTACGTACAATCAGCATGCAAGATCTGGTGTCTTAGCACTTTCTCCGAAGTTGTTACAATCACATTAAGAACGGAATCAGCAGTTCATGAACTGGGTGATGTGTATTTTAAGTGGACAGATGCAATTGCCGGGGAAATCACTTTATTAAGAGCAAGAGGCGAAAAACAAAACGCTTAAAAAGCGAACTGCACATTGCTTATTTTTTTCTTACAAATATGCAATCAGCGGGCCTTACATTGCAATAACCTTTTCGAATAATATAATAACAATGAATAAAATTATATAAAAGCATGAATGGCATGTCTTTGACCACATGTAGAACATAATAGCTCTATCGAAGCTTTCTGTTTGTGAATATGATTATCCTTCAGGTATTGTGTCCGTAGGAGCGGCCTGTTTGTAGATTCGTTAATTGTTCAGGTATAGAGCTCCGTAGGAGCGGCCTGTTTGTAGATTCGTTTATTGTTCAGGTATAGAGCTCCATAGGAGCGGCCTGTTTGTAGAATGCGATTATTATTCAGTTATTGAGCTCCGTAGGAGCGACCTGTAATTTAGCATGATAGATTTTACAATAATCAAGCAATCATCTTGATAAATTAAGCTTAAATAAAAACACATCAAAAATCAGATTCATCAAATTCATCTGCATGATATGGGTCTCCTTCAGAAATTAGGAATTGAATACGATAAAAAATATCGTTTTACCTGGATTGAATAAACAGGTCGCTCCTATGGAGCTCAGAACAATTGAATGGATATAATCTACAAACAGGACGCTCCTACGGAGCTCTGTGTTAAATTTATCTGCCGCCACCCACATCCTAAAAACAGGCGTTCACCAAAAAACCAAATATATTTCTTGGTTTTAATAAATTTGTTTCCAACCTTCGTTCTCCGAAATCATTTTTCCGGAATGGATACTAATACCACAACTTCTATTTTCGAATTTATTTTTAAACTGAGGTTATTCCAATTAGTCACCGCCTTGCCTGGATTGTAAGCATGGCCGCGTTTTTCATTTCGCGGCAACAACTGAGTTTTAATGACGGACATAAAATACCGTTCATTTTTTGAAAAAGTAATCAATTCATTTACTAACTTTAAAAACTCATTCATCATGAACAAGTCACAAGTCACAAGGCACAAGGCA
>CAYHHK010000120.1:8938-12000 GCA_964356415.1 uncultured Flavobacteriales bacterium | reverse complement strand
TTCCAGTTACAGGATTACGCAAGCGCTATTGTTGATTATGATTCAGCAGCAGCATTGGATGATCAGGATGCTGAAATTTTTTACGGTCGCGGGAATGCAAAATTTGACCTGAAAAATTATAAAGGAGCAATTGAAGATTTTAACAAGGCAATTTACCTTGATCCAACTGATGTAGATTCCTATTACAACAGAGCAATTGCAAAATACAATATCGGCGAAAGGGAATCTGCATGTAAAGATCTGCAGATGGCTTTAAAACTGGGCGACAAAACTGCAGAGGATGTTATGCGCGAATTGTGTAACTAAACAGTAACGCTAACTACAAACTCTTTTTTTATTGTCATTGTTCCGATAGGCTGCAAAGCACACTGAATTTTTTCTGCGCGCATCACTGCAAAAAAGTCTTCCTTTGAGTCCTCGGAAAGTGATACAAGCAACCCTCCACTCGTTTGCGGATCACAGAGCGAAATAAATTCAGGTCCATTGATCCCTGTTACCTTCTTTTCATATGCATTCCAGTTGCGGTAGGTGTTATCAGGGAAAATGAATTGCTGCATGTAATTTTCAATTCCCGGAATCAAAGGAATGTCTTTATAATTTAATGCCGCCGAGCAATTGCTCCCTTCTGCAATCTCAATAAGATGTCCGAGTAATCCGAACCCGGTAACATCAGTCATTGCATGAACACCGTCGAGCTCACCAAGTTTTTCACCCACTTTGTTTAACGTTGTCATGAGTTGAACAGCGGCATGCACATGCTCTTCAATAGCTTTTCCCCTTTTCATAGCAGCAGAAATAATTCCTGTTCCCAATGGCTTTGTCAGAAAAAGCAAATCATTTGGCTGTGCTCCATTATTTTTCTTGAGGTAATTCTTATGTACGAGCCCGTTTACACTCAGTCCGAAAAATGGCTCCGGTGAATCTATACTATGTCCGCCGGCAAGTGGTATATTTGCCTCGTCACAAATACTTCGCCCACCTGCAATGATCTCCTGCGCAACTTCTACAGGCAATTTCTCAACAGGGAAACCCAATATGGCCGTGGCAAGCACAGGTCGTCCTCCCATTGCATAAACATCACTCAATGCATTTGTTGCAGCGATCCTCCCAAAATCAAAAGGGTCATTTACTATTGGCGTAAAAAAATCAACGGTGCTGATCAAATATTGATCACTTCCTTTCATCTCATAAACAGCTGCATCATCCTTTGTTTCATAACCAACAACCAGATCTTTAAAATGCTTTTTTGAACCCTTGCTTTGAAGGATCTTTTCAAGAACAGCAGGCGCGATCTTACATCCGCATCCGGAACCATGGCTGAACTCTGTTAATTTTATTTCCTCCATTTACTCTTAAGATTTATTACCAAGGACACTAAATAGTAACACATCATCATTTAAAATAATTAGGTCTTCTTCACGGCTGATTCCGTGGACTCTCCCGGCAATTGCCGAATGACAATATTGGGTTTTTATCTGGGAGATAACTGGTTTGAGACTGAAACGGACTCCCGGAATCTCCCATAAATCAATAAAGTACTACTGTCATTCCGATCTCGGCTCAGACGAGAGAGGAATCCTTGTTTCAATTTACTTTATGACACTATTTTATGTCATGCATAATAAGACTATTTGCTGCGCTTAACACCTTAACTGCTATGCTGCTTACAGATTCGTTTTCATTCACCTCTACATCTACATTCGGAACTTTCTTCGTGTCATTTCCATACTGATAAGCCTGGTCATAATAATTCAGGATCTCATCAACCCATTTCGCCTTATCCCCCTGCTCCAATGCTTCTATTGCCTGCCTGGTTCTCAAACCACCCAAACGTTTACTGAGCTTTTTTGTATTCTCAATAAGGCTTTCCACCGGAAACCTGCCATACTCATCTACAATCCTTTTTGTTCGCTGCGCTTTACTCATAACAAGTTCCACAACGGGCGAATTCCTGATGGCCTCATAAATACCCTTCGGCAGCAGAATCGGACCGATGGTCAAACTTTCATTTTCGAGAAACAGCGTTTTCTCACTTTCAACATTCATCCATTCACCTGCAAGCATATTCTGAAACATTTCATTACGTGGCTGCGGAGGCATTCCGAGTGCCCCGAAAGCAGACCCCCTGTGTGATGCCAGCGTCTCAAGACAAATCACCTGGGCATGCATTTTTTTAAGTTCTGCCAGTACTTCTGTCTTGCCGCTTCCTGTTTTGCCCCCAACCACAACTACATTTCGCGGCTCTTGCAAAATTTCGAAAACTGCCTGCCGGTATGCTTTGTAACCTCCTTTGAGAAGGAATGTTTTAAATCCTCCCATTCCAAGCACCCAGCTCATGATCCCGCTGCGCATCCCTCCCCTCCAGCAATAGAGCATTACATGTTTTTCAGCAGTAAGTTTTTTTACTTCACGGATGAAATCTGAAAATTTTTCTCCTACCAGGTCAAATCCTTTCAACACTGCCGCATCCTTACCATTGCTTTTATAAGTAATGCCAACCTGCCTTCTGTGGTCATCGTTCAGTAAAGGTATATTCACTGCCCCCGGCATGTGCCCTTGAGAAAATTCTTTTTCGCTCCGCACATCAAGCAGCAACAGTTGCTCACTGTGGTGCTTCTGGATGAATTGGGGGGCGGGAAGAGCTTCAGGCATGAATGCAAGTTAATAGTTAGAAGTTAAAAGACAAATCTCAACCAACCATGAATCCGGAATTTTACTTAAAGATATCTCTGATAACCATTTATTTCTTTCTGATGCCTCACTAAATTCGGCATGTCTATTTACTGTTTTAGGTGGGCGCTTCAGAGTGGAGCCTTCGGCTCCACTCTGAAGCGCCCACCATCATTTACACGAACCATTGTCACCTCGAACGTAGTGAGGGGTCTTTGGATTATAAGATTTGCCACAATGCTTACTATTGCCTACGTCCTGCTTCTTTAATTGAGTGGCATTTACACTAACCATTGTCACCCCGAACGTAGTTAGGGGTCTATGGGTTATCAGAGATGCCCTAATACTCAATACTCATTACTCAATACTCATTACTCATTACTCATTACTCA
>CAYHHK010000120.1:0-8838 GCA_964356415.1 uncultured Flavobacteriales bacterium | reverse complement strand
TACTCATTACTCAATACTCATTACTCATTACTCATTACTCAATACTCAATACTCATTACTCAATACTTCTTACATACTACTTCTTAAACGGATTCAGCTTATTCAACTCTTCCTTCGCCTTCTTTTCCGCTTCCTTCTTTGCTTTATCCTGCTCTGCCTTTAGCTTCGCTTCGGCTTCTTTCTTGATTCGGTCTGCCTCTGCCTGCGCCTTTGCCTTTTGTTCGTTAACCTTTTTCTCTGCATCTGACTTCAGTTTATCCACCTCTGCCCTTGCCCTGGCTTCTGCTTCCGCTTTTTTCTTTTCAAACTCTGCAGCTGCGGCAGCTTTCAGATTATCAACTGCCTTTGAGCCGGCACTGCTTAAGTCTGTGGATATTTTTGGATTCGAACAAGTGCCTCCTATCTTCACTGCTACCGGAATATTATCGCCGGCGCTGATGTTTACTCCTTTGCTGTTTGCCTGACTGATGAAACCATTCAGCACACTGTTCGCTGCACTCCCAAATGCAGCACGCGGAATATTCATGTTCAGTGCATAGTCCAGCGTCTGGTCAAAACCATTGCTGCCGCTGATCGTTGTTTTGATTCCCGCAAGCACAACATCAAACGGCTGAACATACAACCTGCCATCGCTGAATGTAAATGATACATTCACAACAGGCACCGTAAGTTTTTTTAGCTGGTCCATCTTAAGCACATCTCCAACTTTCTCCAGCGTATTGCTCCCTGAAATTACAACAGTGGAGGTTGTAAGTTTACCACCTCCGTTGAGCGTATTCATAATAACATTCATTTTATCATCCATGCCGGCTTTCATTTTTAGTCCGCAGGAAAACTTACCCTGACAGGAACTCACTACAGGCGCAATTTTATCAACTGTGGCAAATGTTGCTGCTGTTTTCTTCAAGTCAAAATCATTGATGTTGAAGTCAAATGAAACATCGGGAGATTTTGGCTTAGCGCCAGAATAAATTCCATTCACTAATACAGATCCATCAAGCATATACAACTTCAGATTATTCAGGTAAATTGATTTGTCACGCAATACGATCTCCCCTGAGCAATTCATCATATTCATATTGGTGTAGATCAACTGCCCGATAGATGCACTAAGCGTAAAGTCAATGTTGCCCGGAAGTTCCGGAGCCGACATCGCAGCTGTATCTCCCGTTGATGCCGCCTTTTCGTCTTCACTGATCCATTCATTCAAATCAATTTTTTGGGATGTCATCTTCAGATTGCCTTTCAGCGTTTCATTTTTCAGTGCATACGGAATAAAATTTTCCAGTGAACCTGTGGCCTCTATGTCCGTTTTTCCGGCTTTCATATTCAGGGCTGTGAGTGATACACTCTTTGTGTTGAACACCAATGATAGCTGATTCACCTGCACCGGTGTCTTCAGGCCTGCAGCATTGTAATTCATTCCTGTGATGCCGATGTTGCCGCTTGCAGTAAACCGGTCATACTGCGATTGTTTTACATAAGAGTATTTCCCTTTGGCAGCGAAGTCAGCGGTAAGAATGCCGCTCAGGGTCGTACCTTTTTCCAGCGGAATAATTTTTCCGATGCTGCCGAAATCAATTTTCCCTTTCAATGTTGCATCGAAGTCAGGATCGCTGATGGGTGTTTTCAGAATGAGCCGGGCGTCGAAAGGATCCCCTGCCATTTCAATGTGCATCCGCGACAAATTCACCATTGTGTGATCCATATTGCCATCAGGGTTCTGCACGTCAAGGTTTACAAAAACATTTTTGAGGTCGGAAGGCAAAGAAGGATACTTGAGTGACCCATTGTCAATGTCCAGCTTCAAACCGAAACCGGGCATGCTTACGGCGTTGAATCTCCCTTTCGCCCAGCCGTCAAAAGCCATCTTGCCGCCGGCCTTTGCATTTGAGAATTCAGCTGCATAAACTCCGGGAACCAGACTGATGAAATTTTTAAAGTCACTCTGCTGAGCAGAAAATTTCAGGTCCATGTCAATATTTGTGTCAGGCATTGAAACAAAACCGCTGAAACCGAGGTTGAGCTCATTGAGTGCAATCTTATTGTCTTTAAAAGTGTACTTCGCATTCTTCATATCCATTTCAAGGTCGGCATCAATTTTCGTTTTCACTTTGCTCAGGTAATCCATGCCTCCGTAATTCATGGAAGCACGCGCCGCCTCTGTATGCGTACTCAGGAGAAATAAATCCTGCGTGAAGTCGCCTTTTCCTTCATGGTTCATTTCCTCGAGAACAAGACGGAACCCCATTGTGCGGTCATCATAAACAATGTGCGCTTTCTGAATGGCATAATAGTTCAGGTTCGCTTTGAACGATGGAGGTTCAGAAGCTGCCTGGGGCTCAGCAGACGGTTTTGCAATGTCCCAGTTTGCTTTTCCTTCTTCATTCACCAGGCAATTGATCACTGCCTGATCCACCACGACCTTCCTGATCCTGACCTGATCACCGCTGATTACACTCATCACATCTACCACCACCAGCAACTCCTTTGTATAAATCAAAGTATCTCCTTCAAAAGGTTTGGCGTTGATGACGCTGAGGTTGGAAATGGATATCGAAAAATTCGGAAAGTTTTTGATCAGCGAAAGACTTACATCGCCGAAATCAACTTTGGCATTGAGTGATTTGTTTGTTTCCTCCTTGATCATCGTAATAATTTTCCCTTTGAACATAAAAGGTAAAGAGATGATGAGGATGAGCAGGAGAAGGAATATGATTCCAAACCATTTGAGGAACTTTTTCATAGGAAATGTATAATTTTATTTGGCGAAGGTGTTTGCGAAAATACGAATAGTAAGTTTAAGGGATAACTTCCTTGGTGAAAATATGGCCAATTAAAAAAATAAATTGCGCCTTTGAAATATTTTGTTACCATTGCATCACCTTTTGCAAATCAAATCCATGAACGAAACGGTTTTTTTTCTGAATATTTTATTTCCCAAGAAAGTACTGACCTCTGAAAGCTGCGCTGCTGTAGAGAGAGAGAGAGAGAGTAGCAACTCATCAAATCAATTTATTAAGTACATTCAGTTTTTCTGCTCATTTGATGAGCGATGGAGTTATTATTTCTATACCCTTTATAGGATGGGCATTGCGATGAACATGCACCATATGGAAGCGAATGATAAAAAAAGTGTTTAATCCATTACACCGCATGCTGCAACATTACCTCCTTTATCAAGCATCAATTAACTCTTAAACCCCCAATATTATGAAAGCATTTAAATTACTTCTTACCATTGCAATTAACTTCAACTTTGGAACGAATATTTTTGCACAATCAAAGACGTGGCTGTTTCAAGGTGAAGTACTAACCTTTAATCCCAACTGTACTTCGACTTCGATTTCTTATCCTGGTGCTATGGCAAGCGGGGCATTTAGCGCCAATTGCATTCATAATGAAAACAGTAACCTGATGTTTGCTGTTACCGATGGAATTATCTTTGACGACCTCGGTAATCAGGTAAGTGTTATCAATAACCATTATGCTTCGACCATCGGATCAAACTGCACTTGTACAAATGCTGCCGATTTCCCGCTACTTTATGGCTATCCGGAATACTGCATTGTTCCTGTTCCGGGACAGTGCATGAAGTACTTCATTATAAGCGCAGGAGCAAGTAATTGGGGTTGTAGTGTATGTGGCTGTTCAGGACAGAATTTAAATTGCCCCGACCCCGGAATCGGAAATGATCTGGAACCAATGTACGTCACATTTGATGCAAACACGATGACCCTACCTTCAAATGTAGCACAAACTTTCGTTACTTGGACTTCCTCGAATCCCCATAACGGAACATTGCAATTGGCTGCAACAAAACTTTTACCTTGCCAAAATAATAAACGATTCTTATTTGTTTTTGAGGGTGAAAATCTTTACAGATATGATATAACTTCTTCCGGGATAGGAAATGAGCAACTCGTTTATAGTGCTACTTTTGGTAACTACAGTTCAAAACTAAAAACTGAAATGGAAATCATTGAATTAGCAGCAGGAGGATATAAACTTGCAGTGCCATTTAATGGAGGAACATCTCCTTATTCTCAAAATGTCATGATTATTAATCTCGATCAGAATGGCGATGCTCTGGGCGCGCCTCAGTTTGTTCAGATTCCTGCCACTGCGGCAAACCAACATTCTTATCCTAAAGGTATTGAATTTTCGCAAAACGGAGATTACATTTACGTGACATCAGATCTGTCTCCCTATATTTATAACATAAACACATCAACGGGTACAATCTTGCCTCTGAGTACCTCATTGCCAAATTTAATTGATTTTCAAGATTCACAAATAGAAGTTGGCTGCGATGGGAAAATGTTTTTCTCAGCATGGGATCGTCTCGCTTCATTATCAAATCCTGATGTTCCAAATTCTGCAAACTGGACTGATCCCGGACCCAATCCGCTAATTAATTTCTTAACAACATTTTGCCTTACAAATATTTTACCTGATCAAATTGACGGAGAGAATTATTTGTACAGGCAAAACGTTTGCATAACTCAACCACAAGCAATATGCGCAGGAAGTAGCATCACTATAAACGCTACTACTGGATTTGCAACTTACCAGTGGTTTATTAACAGTGTATCTCAAGGTGTTTCCTTTAATCCTTACTTCAATGCTACGGTGGCTGGCGATTATTACGTTATTGCATCATACGGTACTAATTGTCGTGGCTTATCAAATACAGTTCACCTTACGGTAAACCCATCCCCCGTGGCTGCGCTTACTATTAACCCGGGCAATAACATTTGTGCCGGCTCAACAGCAACACTCAATGTTGGGTCATGTGGTGGATGCACCTATGTATGGCATGATCAAAACGGGGTAATTGCTGGTGCAACTTCTTCAAGTTACGTTGCAGGAAATGCAGGAAGCTACTATGTTGTTGTTACAAATTCATACGGTTGCCCAGCCCAATCAAATACTCAGGTGATAACAATTATTCCCGGTTGTTGTATAGTGGGTGGTGCCACTACTCTTAACAACCATGTGGTGCCTACGGGCACTACTGAAAATTATTCAGGCAATGTTGTAATAAATGGTACTTTTAGCATGGACTTAGGTTCAACTGTAAATTTTAGTCCCGGCTGCATAGTAACATTAAGTGCAAATGCAAAAATAAATGTTGTGGCAGCTACGCTGAATATTAACCAGGCAACTCTGAAAGCATGTTATTACATGTGGGATGGTATTTACCTTAATAACGTTGGATTTATTCTTCCACACTTGAATATTTATAACAATTCTTCCATAAGCGATGCAGTATATGCTGTGCATACAGATAATGCAGCAGATATTCATATTGACAATTCAATCTTTGACCGGAATTATATAGCACTCCATTTATACACTGCTGATTATTCAGCTTGCAATGTCAGCTTCAATACATTTTCTTGTTCATCTGTATTGAATCCAACTACTTCCCCGGCACCTCCGGTTGGTGGCGGGTTTACTTATGCACATGCAGATGTATTTAATCTTACAAATTCTCTTTTGTTTGACCACAATGATTTCGTGAATGGCGACTATGGGATTTATACTGATAAAAGTACGGTCACGGTATCTCCCGCCAATTCATTCACTGACCATCGCATGGCCGGAATACGATGTATAAAATCAATATTAACCGTAAACGACAAGAATAGTTTTTTACGCTGCCCTGCCGGAATCAATGCAACCGATTTCAGCAACATTTCTGTTTTTGACAACAATGATTTTATTGAATGCAATGCCGGGGTATACTGCAATAACTATGTGGAAACGTATGTTGATGACAATACCTTCAGGAGAAACTGGATTGGAGTTTACCTGTTTTCATCTTTACAAACGATTACGGTTACGCACAACCGCATTTACGATCCAAAAGCCGCCGCGATTTACAGTGGCTTTAATACCGGGGTAGATCAAATCATTTCTTTCAACCATATCAGGGCAGATGCTTTGCCGATAACACCAAATGGCACGTATGGAATTTATCTTGCAAGCAATCAAAATAACCAGCGTACCATTTACGTGGAAGAAAATGTGATTGAGAATTATGGGTTTGGTATCTGGTGTTCAATGAATGATTACCCTTACCTGCACCTAAACACCATTGTGCTACCGCCAAATAATGGAACTTCTCCGATACCTTACCGCGGGATCTTCTGCGGAGGGGGCAAAGGGTATTCTCTCGTAAGAAACGATGTAACCGGTGATGATGCACTCGACCAAATTATTGCAGGCATACACATTTTTAATTGCGACAAAGTGGACGAACTCTGCAACACTGTTCATACATTAGGCAATGGCTTGCTTTGGGAAGGCGCCAATTTAGGACCTAATGTTTATGGAAACAACATGAGCAATTGCGACAACGATTTGTATCTCCTTAACTTCCCTCTCGGGCTTGGCACACAGGGCATACCACCCGGTGGTTGGTTCCCTTTTGGTATCCCTTCTGATAATAAATGGAATGGTAATGCAAGTAATCAAACGATGGGTGATGCGTCAAATAACCCGTCATTCAATGGATACACTAATTTCATAAATCGCGCAGCTCCTCCATATTATAATCCAACTCTGAATAATTGGCAAAATCCTCCTGCATCAAGTTGTTCGTTTACTAACTTTAATTTTTCATCAATAGGTGATATTTGCGATTACGTGCCTGATGTAAGGGCAGCAAAGGATGATAGAGCGGAAGCTCTCCGCATTGCAGGAGGCAATACCAACGATCCTGATTACGAAGCTTTACAATGGCTTTCAAAAAAATATTTGTATGAATTGCTGAATGAAAAACCTGAACTACTTACTGACAGTGTGCTTCAGAACGCAAAGGATTCAATTGAACAAACGCCTATAAAAAATTTTAGTGAGCTGGCCGATACAATTATTATAAGTGAAGATACTATGCAAACTCTGGCTGCAGATACAGCACTGCAGGCAGGAATTGATTCACTCAAGGCAATTAACGCTGCTGAAATGGGCGCTGCAAATGATGCAGTTGCTGTTCAAAAAACAGCTGAACAAAATCTCAAAGATGTTAATGGAGTTTATCTTGGCACCATTGCCATTGGGATAAATCAGTTGGATGCCATGCAACGTTTCACACTTGAATACATTGCATCGCAATGTCCTTACACAGGAGGCAATGCAGTGTTCACTGCACAAAATATTCTTGCCGCTGTTGATACTGTATTTATTGATTATAGCCACAACTGCGATGGAATTACTTTCAGAAAAGCGAAGATGGAAGACAAAGAAGTAAAATATCAAACCCATATTTACCCTAATCCTTCAAGCGGAAATTTAAATTGTGACTACGCAATTGGAAATGAAGAAAGTGGTATTTTAATACTGCGGGACGTATCGGGCAGAATAGTTAAAGATATTGAACTAACAGGAGGCAATCACTCAATTGATGTTGCGATGGATGCTTTTGAAGGTGGAGTATATTCCTGTGAGATTTATTCCAACGGCAGCCAAATTTTTCGCGACAAAATAATTTTGATAAAGTAGTTTGAGGCAACCTCCAAGGATTTGCCCCTGGAGGTTGCATTTTGCCTTTCAATGAAGCGGAAACTTGTTATAATATTTTGTATTCTTTGTTTAAAACTGAATGCACAGCAGTTTTTAAACGGCAGTTTTGAATTCAATCATTTGAGAGATTGTGATTCATTAAATATTGTAAATTCTGTTTATAATTCATTAGTTGATAGTGTTAATGCCATTGGCATTTTACAAAGTTTGGATTTGATGACTGATTCATGCAGTATGACTTCAGTGATTACTGTAGTAGATGGGCATTTTTTTTCCTCTCTTGAAACGGGTCATGATACATCAACTTCAACAGCCTTCTCCTTTTTGCTTTCGCAAGCAATGGTTGCGTTAGACACATATATTATTTCCTTTTATGACAGATCAATATGCAACATCAGCCAGTTTCCACCCGAACAGTATCAGATTGGTTATTCAGACAATGATTCAACGGTTGGTACAATGGTTTACACAAGTCCATTGCCTGATACTATATGGACTAAAAGATTTGCTTTTATTACGCCATTGATAAATGCTGATTACATTACAGCAATAGGTGTAACAGGATCAATAGGACACTTTACCATTCTTGACAACTTCTCTTTCGACACGACCGGTCTGTATCTTACAATGGAAAAAGAACAGCTAATTAGTTTTTCCGTATACCCTAACCCATGCAAAGAAGAGCTGCATATACAACTGCAAGGATATATGGCAATGGCGCATGAAATTAATATTTACAATGTGCTTGGAGATGTAGTTTTATCAAAAATATTAATTGGTACGGTAAATACAAGTGAAGTATTTTTGGATGTACATGAATTAAGCAGCGGGGTTTACTTTGCGGTGCTGGTGAGTAGCGGGGGAATTGTTGTTAGGAAAATAATAAGGGAGTGAATGAACGTAATATCTTTCACCAAATAGGAAGGTCGAAACAATCCAGATCTCTAAAGGAAGGCATGAAATTCACCTTATGTCAAAGTTTTTTCGCAAACCAGTTCTTAAGTCCGGGATTTGCAATGGCAACATTCACCAGCAAATTGATCAGCCATGGACGGTTAAAGGCACGCTGCATCATCAGGTTCTTCTTTAACTCCGGTAACAGTTTATTATAAATGGCCTCATCGTAGTGTTTCATTTCACCGGTACTGAAATTATTTTTTTGGAAACACTGAATTGCCTGTCTTGAAGCATATAAACCACTCAGCATGGCATTTCCTATCCCTTCTCCTGTCAATGGATCTATCAGTGACGCAGCATCACCGCAAAGCATAAAACGTTCTCCCGAAATTGTCCTTTCTTTTCCTCCCA
>CAYHHK010000119.1:0-12103 GCA_964356415.1 uncultured Flavobacteriales bacterium | reverse complement strand
AAAGCGGCTATGACCTTGTTCCCTACATCAGCGATTTCTATCCTGAAACAATGGATTATATCCGGTTTTATTGTGAGGTATACAATACACAGCTGATGCTGGGCGATGATTTTTACCTGGCCCGTTATGCTATTATCAACGACAACAACAAACAGGTATTGAATGACCTCGTTGTTTCAAGGAAAATTAAAACGGCTGAAGTCAGTGTCTTGATGGGTGAATTTCCGCTCTCACAGGTGATGTCAGGCAACTATACGCTCAACTTTGAAATAAGGAATAAGAGCAATGAAATGCTGGCGCGCAAGGCCGTTTTCTTCCAGCGAAGTTTTAAAATAATAGTCAAGGAAATTGAACCCACGGATGACTTTACATTGTTTGATGTCAACAATACATTTGTATCCCTGATCACGAGTAAGGATACGCTTAAGGATTACATTGCTTGTCTTTATCCGATCTCCGGAAAATCGGACCGCCAGATCGCAGATAACCAGATTGCCATTGCCAATTTAAAATCCATGCAGCAGTATTTTTATTATTACTGGGCGCGACAGGACAAAGTGAATCCTGAGAAAAGGTGGATGGATTACAAGAAGGAAGTGGATAAGGTTAAGGGAGCCTATGGAACCCGCATCACCAAAGGATATGATTCAGACAGGGGAAGGGTGTACCTGCAATACGGGCCTCCGAATACCATTGAAACAAGTGAAAATGATCCGAATACTTATCCTTATGAAATATGGCATTACTATAATGTCGGAGGCCAGACAAACAAGAAGTTTGTATTCTATTCCCGCGACAGAAGTTCCAATAATTATGTCTTGCTGCACAGTGATGTAACAGGCGAGCCATCAGCCTACGACTGGCAATTGAAACTGCATGAGAAAACCACACAATACGGAAATGACCTTGATGCAGACAAGGCACCAAAGACGTATGGAGACCGCTCAGAGGATATGTTTAGAAATCCGAAATAAACGGTGTTGAGAAAAATCTCCGGCACTTTTTTTTGCCTCAACAATTTTTAGTGACTTTGTTGGATGAAAGTGGCTGTTGTCATCCTGAACTGGAACGGACGAAATTATTTACGTCAGTTTTTACCATCTGTTATCAGCAACAGCGGTGATGCAGAGGTCATTGTTGCCGATAATGCATCTACCGATGATTCATGTGAAGTGCTGAGGAAAGAGTTTCCTTCTGTAAAGCAAATTATAAATCGGGAAAATTTCGGTTTTGCCGGCGGATACAATGAGGCATTGAAACATGTGGAGGCAGATTATTTTGTGCTGCTGAATTCTGACGTTGAAGTTACGCCGGACTGGATTTCTCCCGTAATAAAGATGATGGAAAAGGATAAGTCTATCGCAGCATGTCAGCCCAAAATATTATCTCATGCCGATCACACCTCTTTTGAATATGCAGGTGCAGCGGGCGGATTCATTGATAAGTATGGTTATCCTTTTTGTCGTGGAAGGATCTTCGACAGTATTGAAAAAGACAATGGTCAGTATGATGATGCAAGGCAGATTTTCTGGGCTACCGGTGCATGCATGTTCCTGCGTGCGTCTGCTTTCCGGAATGTTCATGGTTTTGATGCCTCCTTTTTTGCACACATGGAGGAGATCGATCTTTGCTGGAGGATGCAGCATACGGGAGGCAAAGTCTGGTATTGTCCGGCCTCAAAGGTTTATCACGTAGGAGGCGGAACGCTGCACAAAAGCAATCCACACAAAACCTACCTCAACTTCAGGAATAATTTATTGATGCTTTATAAAAACCTTCCTGAGAATGAGTTTAAAAAGGTATTTATTTTCAGACGGGTTTTTGATTTTTTGGCTGCGATAAAATTTTTACTCAGCGCAGGAGGATTAAAGGAAATGAAAGCTGTTATACGAGCACACAATGATTTCAATAAGATGAAAAAAAGTCTGAAAACTATTCACTTTGAAAACAGTATGACCGGCGACAAGATCAGTAGCGTTGTTTACTCGAAAAGTGTTCTGTGGGATTACTATCTCGCAGGAAGGAAATTATTCTCCCGGCTCAATTTCTGAAGTGTAAGAAATGCATTCATTCTTTCCATCCGTCATTCATAAATAATGAGCATTTTTGTAACCTGTTAACCTCAAAGCAGTATTGGATAAGGCTTACAGGTAAAAAGGAAAATTATGAGCAATGAAAGTGTTGATTTATTGATCCAGCGTGCGGAAGTTCTCCGCCCCAGGAATATTACGCAGTCATTTTCCCTGCTCAGGGATGCGCTTGGCATTGCCCAAAAATCCGGATATCGCAAAGGAATCGCACAGGTGCATTTTGACCTCGGTCTTTGTTATGCATCTCAAAACGATTTCAGCAAGGCGCTGACTGAATTTAATGAGGCGTTTCCATTGTTTGCTCAGCTTGATGACAGACAGGGAGTCAGCAGATGCCACAACGAGATAGGTCTTATCTATTTTAAACTTGGTGATTGTCCTTCCGCGCTGGATAATATTTTTAAAAGTCTCCGGCTGGAAACTGAACTTAAAAACGAAAACGGAATTGCATGGTGCGACAACGAGATTGGAAAGATATATATTCACCTTCAGGTTTATGACAAAGCAATTGAACACTTCAGGAAGTCATTGAAGTTCTATGAGGAGATGAAGAACAAAAAGGAAATGGTAAATTCCTTTTTCCTGCTAGGCAATGCCTACAACTGGATAGATGAGCATGAGAAGGCAGAGTATTACCTTCTTCGCAGCATGAATGGTCTGGATCACCTTGATGATATTGATACAAAATCAAAGACAATTGGTAGCCTTGCTATTTTATATACTAAGCTGAAGCAATATGATAAGGCGCTCAACTTTTTTCATGAGGCACTGGATCTCGCAAATCTTGGAGCCAGTGCATCAGTGAAGTCTCAGATAAAGAAAAGCCTCGGAAATCTCTACCTCGACTTAACACAATACGATAAGGCCATTGATACCTTGCTGGGAGCGCTGAAGATTGCGCAGTCATCACCACTGGAAGCGCAGCTTGTTAAGATACATCAGTTTCTCGCATTGGCATATGAGCATATAGGAGAGTATGATAAGGCATTGCTCCACCACAGACAGTTTTATGAAGCTGATAAACTGGTTACCTCTGAAGAAGTAAACCTTAAAACAAAAGGCCTGCAGATCCGCTTCGATCTTGAAGAGCTGAAGAAACAAAAGGAGATCGCAGAGTTGAGCGACAAACTGAAGGAACAGTTTCTCGCCAATGTCAGTCATGAAATTCGCACCCCAATGAACGGGATCATCGGTATGGCGCATCTTCTTGAACAAAGTACCCCAACCCATGAACAGCAGGAGTATATAGATGCCATTAGGTTATCTGCACAAAACCTCATGGTGATTATAAACGATATTCTTGATTTTTCAAAGATCAATGCAGGTAAAATTGAATTCATACAAAGTGAGTTTAACCTGCGCGAATTGTTGAAGGGTACCTTGCAGTTAATGCAGGTTAAGGCAACTGAGAAAAAAATCAGTCTGACTTCTGTTATTGATTTCCATATCAAAGATATCCTCTCAGGTGATCCAATACGCCTGAACCAAATCATTACAAACCTGGTCTCTAATGCACTTAAGTTCACGGAAAATGGAAAGGTAACAATCGATGTAAAACTTGTTGAAGCCGGCGAAAGTAAATGTAAGTTGCGTTTCAAGATCTCAGATACCGGAATCGGCATACCTGAGAACAAACTCAAAACAATCTTCGACAGCTTTGAACAGGCAGATAATAATAAACGCAGGCAGGAAGGGACAGGCCTCGGACTTACAATTGTAAAGCAACTTGTAGAATTGCAGGGAGGAAATATTCATGTGAAGAGTAAGATTAATGAAGGCAGCGAATTTGTTTTCGAACTTACCTTTAATATTTCTGAATTTCAATATCATAAGCAGGAAAAAGAAGCGCCTGTTGTGATTGAGCAGAAGGATTTTTCATCCATCAACATCCTGATTGTTGAAGACAACAAGGTGAATCAGTTGCTGGTTAAAAATATGTTGAAAAAATTTGGTTTCAGTAAGTTCGATTGTGCTGAAAACGGAAGGACAGCACTTGACATACTGAAGAAAAATACATATCACCTAATACTGATGGATATTCAGATGCCTGAGATGGATGGCTATGAGATTACTGAAGAGATTCGCAAAAATTTTCCTTCACCTATATGCGAAACGCCAATTATAGCCCTCACGGCAGATGCCTCTGAGAAGGAGAAAATGCGTGCCAGAGAAGCGGGAATGAATGACTACGTCGTGAAACCATATACTCCGGATGAATTGTATTCAACAATGAGCAGATACATAGGTACTGCGATGAAGGCGGCTTCAGCACCAATTCAATACCCTGAATCTGATCAGCATTTCTCACTTGATTCACTAGATAAATACACCGGTGGTGACCCTGATCTTACCGTTCAGCTAATAGAAATATTCCTCAAACAAGTTCCGGAAGCAATTGAAAAACTTGAGGTAGCAATTCCTGATGGCGACTGGAAAAATGTTCATGCCATTGCACATAAAGTGAAAAGCAGCGTTGCCATTTTTGATTTCAACGACCTGAAAAAATTGTTAATCAATATTGAGGAACATACCCGTGATCGTCAACACCTCACAGAAGTGCCAATGCTTTTTAATCAGTTTAAGCTGCTCAGCAAGACAGCCATTGCCAACCTTGAAGTTCATCTCGGGAGACTAAAGAAGGAAAAGGTTTAGATTTTTTTTGATGATGAAAAATTAATTGCTTGCAAGGGCAGTCTTCACAATAACCGATAAGTTGCTTTCCTGTCTCATTATGGTCGTGGCGAACAGGGCATTAATCAATGTTTCCGGCCACTTTATCATCAATTTTTTGATAATTCTATAGGGTTTTGATTTACCTAATAGTCCATTTTTTAATGGATTAGCCTCTTTTTTCAGGATAATATGGTAGAAACAGTGTTATTGGTACACGCAAGTTTCCAACATTCAGCATAATCTCTATATTGCTTCACCAATTTTTAACTTAATTTCTTAACCCCATTTCTATTCCCAAACCAATGAGAAAATTTACATCACTATTAATTCTTGCTGTAATATTTACAACAGCAATTTCGGCCAGAGAGATTATCGGCAAAGAAGCGCAACAGCAGATCAACGGCGCTGAAAAAATCATCACCGGCAATCGCAGCGATCTTCCGGAGGCAATTCATTTCCGAAAGGATGCACAACCGGAATTCGGCAACTTCAGTACCTGGGCACACAGTGCGCTTAAACTTTCTGCCGACAACGATTTTATCCTGCTCAACGCAGACAAGGACAAACTAGGCTACACGCACTATCGGTTCCGTGAGACCTATAAAGGGATCCCTGTAGAAGCAAGTATGTATATCGTACACGTACTCAATGGCAAAATCGTTTCCATGAACGGACAGATATTCGGAAATATCAACGTGAATGTTTCTGCAGGAATGACAGCAGAATCAGCATTGGGCAAAGCACTCAGTTACATGAATGCAACTACCTACCGGTGGCAGGTGCCGATGTGGGAAAAAGAAATTAAAAGGAAGGAGAATAATAATTCTGCAACATGGTATCCCAAAGGTGAATTAATGTTGGCTCCTGAGAACGGAAATGTAAAAGCAGAAAGTTACAAACTGACCTACCGATTTGATGTATATGCTGAAAAGCCGTTAAAGCGCGAGTATGTTTATGTTGATGCCAACAATGGTGAAATTGTTTTCACGCAGAACAGGATTCAGAACTCGAATATAACCGCTACAGCTATTACAGCTTATAGCGGACTTCGCGAGATAGTAACGGACAGTGTGAACCCGACCACTTATCGCTTGCGTGAAGCCAATCGTGGAACAGGATTGGGGATTGAGACCTTTGATTTGCAACAGGGAACCAATTACAACAACACCGATTTTCTGGATACAGATAACTACTGGGACAATGTAAATGCTGCACTTGATGAATATGCAACCGATGCACACTGGGGCAGTGAGATGACATACGATTTTTACTGGCAGAATTTCCAGCGCAACAGCATCGACAATGCAGGGATGATGCTGACCAGCTACGTACATTATGATGTAGGATATACCAATGCATTCTGGGACGGGACAGAAATGACCTATGGTGACGGATCCAATCCATATACACCGTTGACTTCTCTTGAAATTGCCGGCCATGAAATTTCTCATGGCGTTACAGAGCGATCTTCAGGGCTCATTTATTCAGACGAATCGGGCGCATTGAACGAAGGATTCAGCGATTGCATGGGCAACTCGATCCGTTTCTATGGTAAGGGTGGCGTCATTGACTGGGGCATCGGCGATGAAATCGGTGGAACGCCATTCCGAGATATGTCGGATCCGAACCTCTACCAGAATCCGGATTGCTACAACGGTACTTATTGGAATGCACCGAATGAAGTGCACAACAATAGCGGTGTATTGAATTTCTGGTATTACCTGCTTACCACAGGCGGGAGCGGAACCAATGATCTTGGTAATGCATATAGTGTTGCCGGAATCACCATAGCCAAAGCACAACAGATTTGTTACCGGATGAATGCAGTTTATTTATTCCCTTCAGCCACTTATGCAGATGCACGTCAGTGGGCCATCCAGGCTGCCATTGATCTTTATGGTCCTTGTTCTCCGGAGCATGAGTCAACTGCAAATGCCTGGCATGCTGTCGGAGTAGGTAATGTTTTCACTCCGGGAGTTACTGCGGGATTCGCAGCATCCGGGGTTTCTTTCTGCAGCGTGCCTGCTACTGTGACTTTTATGAATTCAACATCAAACGCCAATGTGTTCAGCTGGAATTTTGGTGACGGTGGATCAAGCACTGATATGAATCCTACTCATGTTTATAGTTCAGGTGGCCAATTTACAGTAACTCTTTACGCTGATGGCGGAATCTGCGGAAGTGACACAGTGACCATTGTTAATTACATAGACATAAACCTTCCGCAAGCGCCAAATGCAACCGGTGAAACGATTTGTCCGGGAAATACCGCTTCGCTGAATGCTACGGGTGCAGGAACACTGGCATGGTATCTTTCATCTATCGGTGGTAACCCTGTTAACACAGGAACATCATTCAATACGCCTGTTCTGAATACAACAACAACATATTATGTTGAATCACAGTTTCCTTCTCCGCCGCAATTCAATACTCCACATACAAATGCAGGTGGTGGAACGTATTATCAAAATGTAACTTACCGCGGACAGGTATTTGATGTGTATGCACCATGTACCCTGGTATCCGTCCTGGTTTATGCACAAGCGGCGATGACAAAAACAATTCTTCTCAAGAACAATGGTGTCACGATCAATTCAGCAACCGTAAACATCCCTAACGGATCAAGCAGGGTAACGCTCAATTTCCCATTGCCCGTTGGAACCTCACTTGAACTGGGAACGGATGACGGTGTTGATCTTTTCAGAAATAATGCAGGAGCTGTTTATCCGTTCACGCTGGGCGGACTTGTTTCAATCACAGACAATACTGCAAATGCCAGCGGTTATTATTATTTCTTTTATGACTGGGAAGTACTGGCTGCACCATGCGCAAGCGTGCGTGTTCCTGTTGTGGCAACGGTTGATGCGGTTACCGCAGGCTTCACCTCAAGTATTTTTGCAAGCATTGTAACTTTTACAGACAATTCAAATGGCGGAAACATCGTATCTTATGCCTGGGATTTCGGAGATGGCAGTACTTCAACCATTGCAAATCCTGTATATACCTATGCCAATGTTGGACCTTATGTAGTTTGTCTTACAGTGACCAATTCCTCGGGATGTACGAATACAACTTGTCATACGATCAACATTCTGCAGGTAGGAATTTCAGAAGCAAATTCAATTTCAGAAATTACTGTTTATCCGAACCCGGTTTCTGATTTGCTTTCAATTAAATTTAATTCTTTGTCTGACAAAAAGTGGACAATGAAACTTATGGATTTGATTGGAAGGGTGATTGCAGAAAAAACTGCGGAGAACATTCAGTCTCTTGCCTGGAGTGTCGCTGATATTGCCCCGGGAACATATGTTCTCAGTATGCAATCAGGTGATGAGCATGTAATCGCAAAAATCACAAAGCAATAAAGTTTCAGACTTTAAAAATGATAATCCTTCATCAGCAATGGTGAGGGATTTTTTTTGAAAACGGGGTTATGCGCTTTTGTCATGGCTGTGTAAACTGTGATGAATGGCGGTTTCTGATATGAGAATATGCCTTTTTCCCTTTTCTCGGATTCAACATATTTAATACCTTGCCGCTCCAATTTTTTAACTTTATTTCTTAACCCCATTTCTATTCCCAAACCAATGAGAAAATTTACTTCACTATTAATTCTTGCTGTAATATTTACAACAGCAATTTCGGCCCGTGAGATTACTGGCAAGGAGGCACAGCAGCAGATCAAAGGCGCTGAAAAAATCATCACCGGCAATCGCAGCGATCTTCCGGAGGCAATTCATTTCCGAAAGGATGCACAACCGGAATTCGGCAACTTCAGTACCTGGGCACACAGTGCGCTTAAACTTTCTGCCGACAACGATTTTATCCTGCTCAACGCAGACAAGGACAAACTAGGCTACACGCACTATCGGTTCCGTGAGACCTATAAAGGGATCCCTGTAGAAGCAAGTATGTATATCGTACACGTACTCAATGGCAAAATCGTTTCCATGAACGGACAGATATTCGGAAATATCAACGTGAATGTTTCTGCAGGAATGACAGCAGAATCAGCATTGGGCAAAGCACTCAGTTACATGAATGCAACTACCTACCGGTGGCAGGTGCCGATGTGGGAAAAAGAAATTAAAAGGAAGGAGAATAATAATTCAGCAACATGGTATCCCAAAGGTGAATTAATGTTGGCCCCTGAGAATGGAAATGTAAAAGCAGAAAGCTTCAAATTGACCTACCGCTTTGATGTGTATGCTGAAAAGCCGTTGAAGCGCGAGTATGTTTATGTTGATGCCAACAACGGGGAAATTGTTTACACACAAAACAGGATCCATGAATCAAATACGACAGCTACAGCCATTACAGCTTATAGCGGACTGCGTGAAATAGTTACGGACAGCGTAAATGCCAATACCTATCGCCTTCAGGAAGCAAATCGTGGAGTTGGATTGGGGATTGAGACTTACAATTTGCAACAGGGAACCAATTACAACAATACCGATTTTCTGGATACAGATAATTATTGGGACAATGTGAACGCAGCCCAGGACGAATATGCAACTGATGCACATTGGGGCTGTGAAATGACGTATGATTTTTACTGGCAAAATTTTCAGCGTAATAGCATCGACAATGCAGGAATGATGCTGACCAGCTATGTACATTATGATGCAGGTTTTACCAATGCTTTCTGGGATGGAACAGCAATGACTTATGGCGACGGATCATCACCATACACACCACTGACATCACTGGACATTGCCGGTCATGAAGTTTCCCATGGTGTGACTGAACGTACTTCCGGGCTTATTTATCAGGATGAATCAGGCGCAATGAATGAATCTTTTAGCGATTGCATGGGCAATTCGATTCGTTTTTATGGTAAAGGCGGGGTGATGGACTGGCTAATCGGAAATGAGATTGGTGGTACACCATTCAGGAGTATGTCTGATCCGAATCTTTATCAGAATCCTGATTGCTATAATGGTACTTACTATGATGCGCCTAATGAAGTACATAACAACAGTGGGGTAATGAACTTCTGGTATTACCTGCTGGCAACAGGGGGATCAGGGACCAATGATTTGGGTAATGCATACAGTGTAACTGGACTCACCCTTGCCAAGGCGCAACAGATATGTTTCAGGATGAACGCAGTTTATCTTTTTCCGTCAGCAACACATGCAGATGCACGCCAATGGGCCATTCAGGCAGCCATTGATTTGTACGGACCCTGTACCCCTGAAGTAGAAGCCACTGCTGATGCATGGCATGCTGTTGGAGTCGGTAATGCATTTACACCGGGAGTAACAAGTGGCTTCACAGCACCTGTAGTAACTTTTTGCAGCATCCCTGCAACCGTAAGTTTTGCCAACCAGAGTTCAAATGCCGGATCTTTCGTGTGGGATTTCGGTGACGGCGATACCAGCCATGCTTCATCGCCAAATCATATTTATACTTCCTATGGTAATTACACTGTTAGTCTGATTGCTGATGGCGGAGCTTGCGGAATAGATACATTGATTCAAACACAATATATCAGCATCGATACCATCAATCCATGCATTCTTTCATTGCCTACCAATGGAACGGCGAGCACCCAGACAGGATGTATCGGGCAGTTGTATGATAGTGGGGGACCAACCGGAGATTATACTGATGGCACCGATGCAAGGGTGACTATTTCACCTGCAGGCGCATCCAATCTGACATTGACCTTTACTTCTTTCAATTTTGAACAGGGATATGATTATCTCTTTATTTATGATGGTCCTACTACTGCAAGTCCCCTTATCGGACAGTATTCCGGTACTGCACTCCCGAATGGTGGAACAATTTCTTCTACCGGAGGATCAATCACGATACGTCAGACTTCCGATCAGGGAGTTACTGCATCCGGTTTTGCGCTTACTTGGCAATGTGCTTTGTCTAATGTTGCTCCAACAGCAAACTTTAATGCGAGCACAACCAGTACCTGTTCCGGTGTTGTGCTGTTCAATGATCTTAGCATCAACGGCCCGACATCGTGGAGCTGGGATTTTGGTGACGGCGGAACTTCTACACAGCAAAATCCTGCACATACCTATACAACCAGCGGACAATTCACGGTAACACTGATTGCAACGAATGCCAATGGCAGTGATACGCATGTTCTCACCAACTATATCACTGTGAGTTTGCCTGTTGCACCTGCAGGTACCGGCGCTACTGCATGTCAGGGATCATCAGCAACACTGAATGCAACCGGTGCTTCTGTTCTTACATGGTTCGCCGCTCCAAATGGCGGCGTTGCGGTTGGAACAGGAACTTCATTCAGTACACCTGCACTTGCAGCAACTACTGATTACTATGTGGAGTCACAGATTTTTCCTGCATCCGGCTTCAACACACCACATGACAATACACAAGGAGGCGGAGGTTATTATCAGGGTGGTGTTTACCGTGATCTTATTTTTGATTGTACTGCTACTACAACGCTGGTTTCAGTAAAAGTATATGCTACTGCT
Organism: uncultured Flavobacteriales bacterium; assembly: GCA_964356415.1. Classification (GTDB taxonomy): domain Bacteria; phylum Bacteroidota; class Bacteroidia; order AKYH767-A; family 2013-40CM-41-45; genus JAPLDB01. The sequence continues at coordinate 879 of CAYHHK010000119.1, read as the reverse complement.
GCAGTCAGCAAAACGATAACCCTTATCTCGAACGGGAATACAATACAAACCACAACTGTAAATATTCCTGCCGGTATGAGCCGTGTCACTTTGAACTGGACGCTACCTGTTGGTATCAACCTTGAACTGGGATGCACAAATGGAAATGATCTTTACAGAACAAATTCAGGAGCAACCATGCCATATACATTAGGATCTGTTACTATTACTGGAACCAATGCAGGTTCTGCAGGATTCTATTATTTCTTTTATGACTGGGAATTGCAGGATGCTCCCTGCATCAGCCCGCGTACAGCCGTGACAGCCACAATGACTCCTGGGCCGGGTGCATCTTATTCGCAGAGCACCCTTGCGAATATTGTAAACTTTACTGAAAACTCTACAGGCAGCCCTGTTACCTATTCATGGGATTTTGGTGATGGTGGTACATCTACCCAGCAGAACCCTACGCATTCTTATGGAAACACCGGCCCTTATGTGGTTTGCCTCACTGTAACCAATGCAGCAGGTTGTTCTGATACTTATTGCCAAACCATCAACATCATAACATTAGGTATCGCTGATGCTGCGTCTTCTGCTGCAATCTCAGTTTATCCTAATCCGGTTAAAGACATGCTCGTCATTAAATTCAATGAATCAACGTCTCAAAGGAAATGGACATTGAAATTGATCGATGTGGTGGGAAAAGTGATCGCAGAGAAATCTTCCGGCATGCAGGAGATGCTTGAGTGGAATCTCTCTGCAATTGCACCCGGATCTTACATGATCTCTATGCAATCAGATGAAGAAAGAATTGTGAGAAGAATCGTTCGTCAATAACAGAATTTAATCAAAAGAATTCCTCGTCTCGCCTCAGGCGAGGCGGGGTTGAATTAAAAT
>CAYHHK010000118.1:2841-12275 GCA_964356415.1 uncultured Flavobacteriales bacterium | reverse complement strand
GGATTATTCTGTGGTGCCTGACCTTGATTTGGATTCGGTCTTGCGTTAGGGTTAGGGTTTGGATTTCCACCTCCGCCTGCATTCTGATTCCTGTTGCGGTTATCCGGTTTTCTTTTTTTGCTTTTCTTTTTCTTATGATCCATCCTGTCGATGCGATCCTGCCCTACAACATTTTCGAAATCCGGCTGGTATTCAATTTCTATATCTTCAACTATCCGCAATTCCGCCGGACGCTCATTCTTTTTATTCAATGCGATGATCTCATTCACGCGATCGACAGGCAGCGGAATCCAGTTGCCGTCGTACCCTGCCTCCGCTTCCCCCTGACCTGCTTCAGGAGAAAACGCAAACCACATCATGCGTTTGAAAATATCTGTCTTTCGGTGAAAGGCTTTTCCCTTCTCTGTTTCCAGCACGGTATTGATATTTGGAAAATCGCGCAGCGCATCCATGTATGAATCCAGTTCATAGTTCAGGCAGCATTTCAGTTTTCCGCATTGTCCTGCAAGCTTGGCAGGATTCAATGCCAGGTTCTGGTAACGAGCAGCGCCTGTTGTAACCGTACGGAAGTCTGTAAGCCACGTTGAACAGCACAACTCCCTACCGCATGACCCGATACCACCGAGACGACCGGCCTCCTGGCGCATACCCACCTGACGCATTTCCACGCGCGTTTTAAATTCGTCGGCAAGGCGCTTGATCAGTTCCCTGAAATCAACACGGTCATCTGCCGTATAATAAAAAGTGGCTTTCTTGCCGTCAGCCTGGTATTCAACATCACTCAACTTCATCTGAAGGTTGAGTGCTTTGATAATATCACGGGTTCGCATGAGCACGGGCTTTTCTTTCAATCGCATCTCATGCCATTTGTCAACTTCGATTTGTTTTGCCTTGCGGTACAATGCCTTAATTGTGTCGGAACTCTCAGGAACGTTTTTCTTCTTTAACTGCAGGCGTACAAGTTCACCGGCAAGGGAAACAACGCCTACGTCATGCCCGGGCATTGACTCAACAGTTACAACATCACCCACGCCGAGGTTGAAATTATCCTTATTGCGGAAAAACTCTTTTCTTGTTCCTTTAAAGCGGACTTCTACAATGTCAAATGCTTTCTGGCCGGCCGGTAAAGCCATTTCCGAAAGCCAGTCGTAAACATTCAGTTTATTACATCCGCCTGTAGAACACGATCCACCTGTAGAGCAACTTTTACTTCCATCCTTACTTGGTACACATCCCATAATTAGCTACTCCCTTTTTTCAAAAATATATTGGTTTGTAATGATCCCGGTTTTTACCGAGGATGGCAAATATAGCAAATGGGGAAATATAGAATAATCAGTACGGAATCCATTTGCCATCGAGACCGAAATAAGCAGGCAATGAGCAGCCAAAAAGAAGTTGGCAGTTTGCAATTGGCAAGGCATCCGATTAGCAGTCATTAGCCCCTAAACATTAAACAGTGGCCAATAAGAAGAAACATTAAATAAGGTTGGGTTTGGGGTTGTTTTTGCAAACTGCACATTGCCAACTGCCAACTATTTAATATGCAGTAACCTGTTGACTTTAAACGACAAATCTGCAAAAAGTATCTTGAAATTGGCATTCCGTTCAAGGTGAAAATGTGCTTTGTTGAACTCTTCTATAAACCTCTCTGCATTGTTGGCATTGACAAACGGCGAAAACTTCCTGAATGATTCCAGCTCTTCCCCTTCAAAATGGATCATGGAACTATCTGCATAATTGATTACCAGGCATTCACGAAGTATGTGCAGCCCGTTCTGAAGGAATAGCTTCTGCTGCTCTCTGCTTGTATCGGCCAGTTCCTGGGTGAGGTCATTGATCGTCTTAAGGTTCATTTTAAGACATGCGCGCATCCATTCCAGGAAACGTTTGTTTTCATTTTGTTCCTCATCATGATGATGGATAAGGTTCATCGCCTCCAGGTAATTTCCCCCCGCACGGTGTGCAATATTTTGTGCTGATTCTCTTGCCAGCGAATGCCTTTCCATAAGGGCATTTGTCATGTCCTCATCATTGATCTTTTTCAGTTTCACCAATTGTGTGCGTGAAAGTATTGTCGGCAGGATCTGCTCATAATTTTCTGATATCAGAAAGAAAAAAGTCTGGTCCGGCGGCTCTTCAATGATCTTCAGCACTTTGTTAGCAGCTTCATCATTCATTTTTTCTGCCAGCCAGATAATAACAATCTTGTAAGGCGCTTCAACACTTTTAAGACTTAACCTATGCAGTATATCAGCGCTTTCATGCACCGAAATATTTCCCTGCTTATTTTCGCTGTCAAGTTCAGTGATCCATTCATTGTATCCGAGATAAGGATTGTGAAGCACGGCCTTGCGCCACTCTGTTATAAAATCAACGCTCTTTGGATATTTTAATTTTTCACGAGTGGTTACAGGGAATGAAAAAGTAATATCAGGATGCACGAGCTTTTTCATTTTCACACAGGCCGGGCATTTGCCACATGCATCATCCTCTCCCTGATTTTCGCAGACGAGGTATTGCGCAAATGCAATGGCCAATGGCAAACTTCCTGACCCTTCAGCCCCAAGAAAAAGCAATGCATGGCTCACCCTGTTTTCCTTTACAGACTTGATAAGCCGCGACTTCACTTCCAACTGGCCAATGACGGTACTAAATTGCATTGCGCGAAAATAGCGATTGCCTGATTATATTTGCGGCCCTTTGTTTAAAATAGAGTGGGTTAATACGAATTGGTGACAATGACTTAGCCACTAATTGCACGAATTAACACGAAGCAAGAATTTAATTGTGTTCAATAAATTGGAAATAATTTGCTGATTAACCCCAACCTATAAATTCGTGTTAATTCGTGTAATTCGTGGCCTGCATTTAAATTAATAACATGAAAACAATAGACGATTACAATTTCTCAGGTCAGAAAGCGCTCATCCGCGTAGACTTCAACGTTCCGCTCGATAAAAAAACTCTTGCGATAACTGATGATACCCGCATCCGTGCAGCCATACCGACCATTAAGAAAATCCTGGGCGATGGAGGCGCTGTTATTCTGATGAGTCATTTAGGCAGGCCTTTAAAAAAGCTGAAGGAAGATGGAACCGTTGACTATGAAAAATACTCATTGAAGCATGTGGTCAAAACACTCTCATCGCTGCTGAATACAGAAGTTGCATTTGGTGGCGACTGCATTGGAGATGCTGCAAAAGAAGCCGCCGAAAATTTAAAGCCCGGAGGAGTGCTTTTGCTTGAAAACCTGCGCTTCTACAAAGAAGAAGAAAAAGGAGACGAAGGATTTGCGCAAAAGCTTGCCTCTTTGGGAACCTTTTATGTAAATGATGCTTTCGGAACAGCCCATCGTGCACATGCTTCAACTGCAGTTATTGCAAAATTTTTTCCCGGTAAAAAATGCGCCGGTTATCTCATGCGTGATGAAGTAGCAAATGCTGAACGCGTATTGAAGAATGCTGAAAAACCGTTTACTGCCATTCTTGGCGGAGCAAAAGTGAGTGATAAGATTTTGCTTATCGAATCTCTCTTGTCGAAAGCAAACAACATCATTATTGGCGGAGGGATGGCTTACACATTTTTCAAGGCAATGGGCGGAACGATTGGCAACTCACTGGTTGAAGACGACAAACTCGATCTTGCAAAATCGCTCTTACAAAAAGCAAAAGAAAACAACGTAAAGCTTTTGCTGCCCGCAGATTCAATTGTTGCTGACAAGTTTGATGCAAGTGCAACTACTGCCGAAACTTCCAGTGGGAACATTCCTGAAGGATGGATGGGACTTGACATCGGTAAAAAAGCCATTGCTGAATTCAGTGAAACAATTTTGAAGTCAAAAACAATTTTATGGAATGGCCCGATGGGTGTTTTTGAAATGGAAAAATTTCAGGGCGGCACACTGGCCATTGCCAATGCTGTTGCTGAGGCAACTTCCAAAGGTGCGTTTTCACTTGTGGGCGGAGGTGATTCAGTTGCAGCCGTAAATAAATTCGGACTTGCAGAAAAGGTGAGTTACGTTTCTACCGGTGGAGGGGCGATGCTGGAGTATTTTGAAGGGAAGGTTTTGCCGGGGGTGAAGGCGATTAAGGAGTAAGAAGCAGTATGCAGCGGCGGGAAGCACCATTGCAGTTTTGGAATTTTCTAATGTCTCAAATCTGCATCCGTCCCGAAACCGCTTTCAATTTTCTTAATAATCCCTTTCTCATCTATCGAAATAAAAGCCGGGACTGCACTGATAAAGTATTTATCTGCAATGGCTTGTCCGTTTTCAATTGCTTTCAGAGAAATATTTCTTTTTGAAAAAATTGTATTCAGTTCATTTTCTCCGGCATCAATTCCAATCAGCAATACTTCCACATCCTTATTTTCGTTTTGAAACTGCTGCATTGCATTCAACGCCTTCAACGATGGGTAACTGAAGCGGTAAAAGAAAAACAACATCACTTTTTTTCCGGAGTACGACCTCAATGAAATACTGTCTTTCCCTAATAGCTTTCCTTTAAAATCAGGTGCTGTATTCCCAATTTTAAGATGGTGGTGATAAATATTTCCTAAAATACTTCTAAGTAAATATTGTGGCGGGATGCTTTTGAAAGTGAAAAGAGAATCATGTGGTACTGATGTAGAGATTTCGGTTAGCTGATATCCGGTTTGTTTATACGCTGAATCATTGTTCAACTTCATGATGCTTTTTTCCGAATAGGAAACGGGCAGAAAAGTCTGCTTGTCTATGAGGAATGTTTTTTCCTGCCTTTGTCCGTCAGGAAGTGAAGCGCGGATCAGGTCAATCAGCTTGATATTATAGCACGGTTTGCCAAGTACTTCTTCATCCTTGCCCAGTCTGACAATAAAAGTTGTTTGCTCCAACCGGTCGAGGCTAAACACAACCCTCGGCTGAAAAAATGGAGGGAACAATCCTTCGCTTTGGTAAGCGCCCCTGTACATGCTCTGATTGCTGCTTCTGGAATATACAACACCTGTACTGTCGCTGCCTTTCAACTGAACGAGGTCATTGCTGGTACAAAGCGTACCATCACCTTTGTTCATCTTCACATAAAACTTGAATGGAAATGCCGAATCACCTTCAGCACCGGAAAATTTACATTCAGCAGAACTGTTTTTTGCATTTACATCGTTGAAAGATTTTTTTGAAATTTCCATCTTGAAATTTCCACCCTGAAGGTTTACGCATGCATTGAAAGATTTTTCAAGAATTGCCTTCGGGTCATCTCCCGCAACAGATAAATTCACGTTTAATAAAAAGATCGCACATAAAAGCACGGCAGCGAATTTTTCAAAATTGGAAATTCGTCTTTTCGTAAAAGATCCGTTATTCAAAGGGGTAATCATTTTTTCTGAAATTTTATTTCTTCCCATTTATCCGCTGCTGTAGTAACCTCATCTTTCATTTCCTTCATCAGCGGTAATAATGCCGGCGCCATTTTCAAAATCGGGTAATATAAATGCGATTCAGCTTTTGTATCGGAAGAAAGGTAATGCTTTTTCACATCAAGTAAATTAAAGAAATACAGAATGACGCTTGTGATGAAGGCATATTTCAACAGTCCGAAAATGGCGCCAAGTATTTTATTGAAAACACCGAGCGCTGCAATGTTCACCAGACCCGTAAACAACTTTGCAAGAAAAAAGATTCCTACACATATCAGCGTGAACATCAATATTGAGCAAATCAGGTTTACAGTAAACGGACTGAAATTTCCAATCATGTGCACGTACGGCTGCAGCAACCCGCTCAGCTTAAATGCAGCATACGTCCCCAGGAACAATGCACCGATCACGGCGATCTCAAAAATAAATCCTTTGATAAATCCCCGCACCAGGCCGACGAGGAGGAGGATTGCCAATGTAATGTCGAGATAATTCACGGATGAAATATCGGGAGAATGACGGGCGGGAGAGAATCAGGGAAGGAAAGTTTTCACAAAATGTATTAACTAATTCTGAAGAATAATATTGAACGCATTCTTCTTAAAAAGAAAAAAGCGGATACCCTCACGTCATTTATTGGAAGTAAAAATTATTTTATCAGATAAAGAACAGAAAAGGTAAGATTCACTACAGCGTCACTTTTTGTGAGAGTCATTCCTTGTCCTGCAACGTAGAGTTGTTCTGCAAGGCGCTCAGGGGTTCTCTTCAAATACCCGATTTGAATTGCCGGCTCGAAAATAAATCTTTTACAAAACAACAACCAACCCGCTGTTTGAATTGCTGCACCGAATTTTTTATCCCTCACATTTATGGGAAGCTCATACATTCCATAGTGATACCACGCCTCTATCGTTTGATGAGTTTCTATTGCGCTATAAAAAAGATACGCCCCAACGACCAATGAAAACCTCGACATACCCAACTCTTCATTGCGAATTCGTGAAACGCTGATTTTTGTTTTCAGAAAAAGTCCTGCAGAAAATGAACGCTGCCAAAAATCATCAAGTTCATGATAAGTATAATAATACTGTGGGTAATCAAAATAGCTTTTATTGTATGAAAGGTTAATACCTGTAAAATAATTCTTCTTGAATTCAACCCCGCCTTCAACATCAAGAAAGCCTCCACGTCTTTTAGCATAGTCCGGGAACAGATTTAATTGGATTGTTTTTGGAATGCTTCGCAACTCAGCAAAAAACATTTTTGCAACAGTTACATCTGCAACAAGAATTAATGCGGCCGTCAGAAATATATTTTTATATCGGAAGGGCATATTGTGCTGTCGTTTTTGCTTGCTATTAATTCATAGTGTGAAAATGTACATTTGAACAACCGGTAACCTGTGTTTTTAAAATAATAATCTCCACATTTGTGATCGTTCTCGACACTGAAATGGTGCTGAAGTATAATAGTATCATTCGGATTTGACGGATATGAAAAAACAAATGTTGATTGATCGGCAAGTGGATAAACATAGAGGAGATATGGAAAACCGCTTGAAGTGTTTTTATTGAAAACTACCGTATCAACTTCAACGAGTTTTATTGTATTGAACGGAAGATTACTTATCTCTATTGCTTGTTGAGAAGAATCCAAGTACGAAACTGAAAAACAAAGACACTCAGGACATTCATATGCCGGAGAAACGCATTGCGTAAGTAAGATTAAAGAAGAAATAAAAAGAGCAACTAAATTTTTTGTCACAGGAAAATGAATTGCAACCAAAGGTAAGTTCTTTGTGGAATATTAAATTAAGTCCAGCAATTGCGTATTGGTTGTTTGCTGCTACTTACTCCTGATAACTGAAAGGGTGGTTGCCGGCTGTTATTGCCTACTGCCAATTGCCAACTGCCTACCGGCTGCTCAATTAATCCCCCTTTCCTTCTTTATCACTTCATACGCCTCATTGATCTTCTTGAATTTCTCCTGCGCATCTTTCTGATACTCCGGTCCGAGGTGGTGCACTTTATCGGGATGGTATTTCATAGCCATTCTACGGTATGCTTTTTTCACTTCATCATCGCCGGTAGATTTTTCAATTTCGAGAATTTTGTACGCCGCATCTCCGTCTTTCACAAACATGCTTTGCAAGCTGACATAGTCGCGTTCATTTATTCCCAGCAACGATGCGATGAGTGCAAGCAGACTTTGTTCGTCTTTGTTTACTTGACCGTCAGCGGCAGCAATACCAAAAAGCAAATGCAGTAATTGTAAACGTGAAGAAGAATCCACATTCATTTTTATCTGCTGACAAACTTCATGCACAGGAATATCCTGTTTGAGAATTTCGCGTAACAGCAACATCCGCTGTTGAGTGATCTCTGCACCGAATTGTTGCGTGAAAAATTTCTTCACATAATCCAGCTCGGTTTTCATCAGCCTGTTGTCAGCTTTCATCACAGCAGCACATAATACCAGCAGCGCAGCACTGAAGTCATTTGGAGGCAGCGCAGTGCCCGGCTTGTAATTTTGTGTTGCTTCATCACTGATGGCTCCGAGGGCAAATCCAAGGATTCCGCCGATTGGTCCACCCATTGCCCATCCAAGAGCCCCGGCAATCCATTTATTCCATTTAGCCATAATTCAAAATAAAGGGCGCAAAAGTACTAAACTCAAACCGCCTCGTATTCATTGTAATTAATGTGTGTAGTGTATCTGTTTGGAAGTAATTAATTGTATTCAATTTCAACTGTCATTCACCATGATCCTTAAGGGCACTTGTGCGGTGGCACCCTTAAGGGAAGGGGTGCGCGCAGGTATCTTAAAATTCTAATTAAGGCACTATCTTAATGCTTATTGATCATTATGCTTCCTCATTATCAGAAATTTGGGGTTTTAAGTGCTTTTGCGAAAATATCCTAAACAATCCAATACAATACGTTCAAGGGCTATTTCGCACCGTTCACCAACTATCCCTTGACGAAAACCGCATTCTGGCCTATGTTGCATGAACAAACACAAAAACACCGATAATTATGAATACAATAGAAGTACAGGATTTCATTCATGTTTACAGTATGTTCTCCTTCCGTGACGGACGTAAATTGCCCGGAATTATTGTAAATAAGTACAACGTTGCCAATGCCCGGGTAGAGTATTTTTTCATCAATCAGAATGATATGTCTGCATATCGCAGTGCATTTGATGCTTATGACAAAGAGTCGTGTGCGCGGCTTTGCCAGCTCATAAAAGTGGAAGATATCCTCAATATCAGGCCTGTTTCACTGGCAGATTATAAAATGACTATGCAATTGCTGAGCGAACGAACGCAGCAACTTAACGTAATAAGATAAAACCTGCTTAATGCTTTCATGAACTCCCTGTCGCTTCCCAACAGGGTTTTCTTCATAAAGGCCTGTTTGTCACAGGAAGGTAAGGCTTCACTTAGCTTTGTTTTTACCGGAAAAGAGTTATTATATTTACATTTCTAATACTTAACACCGGCTGTAAGGGGAAACATGTACACGCGGTTTTTGAAACATTTGTTTTTTTCTTTCGTGATTTTTGCAGCAATTATTTTTAGCTGCACAAGATTCCTTTTGCCTTCTGATCAGAAAAAAATTTCAGGCAGGGAAGAAGAAGAAAATGTAATTCCATTGCAGGACAGAATGGATCTCGCCATGCAGTATGAATTTGAAATCACAAAGGAGATTGCAACCAATACAGTTCCCAGAGAAAGGCTCATCGCTGCAAAGGAATATGCCATGCAGAGCATTCAGCGATCAAAGTATGGCAACAGTACACAGGCAGCCATTCCGGGAATTGCATGGACAGAACGCGGACCGAATAACATCGGCGGAAGAACACGCTCACTGCTTGTTGACCCGAATGACGCGACAAAGAAAACCGTATGGGCCGGAAGTGTTGGTGGCGGTCTCTGGAAAACAACTGATATCACTGTAGCAAATCCTGTCTGGTTGCCGGTGAATGACTTCTTCAGCAACATCGCTGTTACAACGATCACCTACAATCCATCTGCT
>CAYHHK010000118.1:0-2741 GCA_964356415.1 uncultured Flavobacteriales bacterium | reverse complement strand
ACCGGAAATTCCGGCTCATATACATTGTTGAATACAGGAGCAAATGGTTTTCCTTCCACGGGATTCTCTCGTGTGGATATTGCCTGTGCTCCATCAAACGCCGCAACTTGTTATGCATTTGTTCAGGGGCCGGGCAGCGCGTTGCTCAATTTTTTCAAAACGGTTGATGGCGGTGCAAACTGGACCACACTTGCAAAACCTGCAGATGCCGATCCGGGAATTGGCGCAACAGATCTCACGCGCGGTCAGGCATGGTATGACATGAGCATTGCTGTCGATCCAAATAATTCCAACGTTGTTTTTGTTGGCGGTGTTGATCTTTTTAAGACAACCAATGGCGGAACTTCATGGTCACAAATAGCGCACTGGTACGGCGGTTTCGGATTTCAATACGTTCATGCCGATCAGCACATTGCCATATTCGAACCGGGGAATTCGAATGTCGTCTATTTCGGAAATGACGGCGGAGTATGGAGATCAGTCAATGCAACTGCTGCCATTCCAACCATTGCGGGCAAAGACAATTCATACAACGTTACCCAATACTACGCATGTGCAGTTCATCCGACAGCATACTCAAATTATTTTCTTGCGGGAGCACAGGATAACGGCTCACATAAATTTACCAATCCCGGCATCAATGCAGTCACCAGTCCTACCGGCGGCGACGGAATGTTCTGTCACATTGACCAGAATCAGCCACAGTACCAATGGACATCTTATGTTTACAATAATTATTACCGATCTGCTGATGGAGGCAACACATGGACTTCTGTAAGTTTCGGCAACACAGGAAGCTTTGTCAACCCAACTGATTATGACAATGCTTCCAATATTTTTTATGCAGCGATCAGTGCCGGAAATTACATGCGCTGGACAAATCCTCAAACGGGTGCAACTTCTGCAACAGTGAATGTTACAGGATTCAGTGGAGCCAATGTGCGGCACATTTCTGTTTCACAGAATACACCGAACCGTGTGTTCTTTGGTTTGAGCAACGGAAGTGTTGTTCGTGTTGACAATGCAAACAGCGTTGCTTCACCAGCTGCCGGCATATTGGTAGGTACCCCGGTTGTGAATGGCAGCGTTTCTTGTATAGCAATTGAAAACGGAAACGACAACCATATTCTTGTTACCTATTCAAATTACGGAGCAAACAGCGTCTGGGAATCTACAAATGCACTTGCAGGAGCGCCTACGTTTACAAGCGTGGAAGGAAATCTTCCCGACATGCCTGTACGCTGGGCTTTATTCTCTCCGCTTAATAATCAGCAGGCAATACTCGGAACTGAAGTCGGCGCATGGTCAACTGATCTGCTCAATGCCGGTGCCACCAACTGGGGCGCATCAAACAGCGGACTTGCAAACACACGTGTTGAGATGCTGCAGATTCGTTCGAGTGATAATCTGGTTGCTGCTGCTACACATGGAAGAGGATTATTTACTTCTGATGTCTTCATGACACCTTATCCCGATTTCACTGCTTCACCCATAATTACTTATACAAACAAGCCGGTTCAATTTAATGATGGATCATACAAATCAACAGCATGGAACTGGAACTTCGGTGATGCAGGAACTTCAACATTAAAGAATCCGGTTCACAGTTATTCAACACCGGGATTGTATACGATTACGCTGGTGATCAATAACAATGGCACTTATACCAAAACAAGGGTTGGATATGTTCAGGTTTTGCCTGACCGTGTTACACCTTACCTTGTGGTAAATGGCGATGCGGGGAGTTTTGATGTGAGCCCATTAGACTTCGGTGCAGAAAATCTTTCTGGTACTCCGTGGGAGCGTGGTAATTCAGCCATTGCAAATAAAAACGGAACAGTAAGTGGATCTTCCGCGTGGGTGACAGGACTTACGGCTGCTAACTATACCGACAATACCAATTCAAGTCTTTATTGTCCGAGTTTTGACATGACAGCAAACGGAACCTACATTCTCAGCTTCTACGCAAAGTGGAGATTTGAACAAGGTTATGACGGCTTCCGGGTAGAGTATTCTTTAGACAAGGGAAGCAACTGGACAATATTGGGTGGCTACAATCCTCCGCAGTGGTATAACTTCAACAATACCGCAGGGGGGTCTGCATTCCCTACCAATGAACCATTCTTCTGTTCAGATACAGGAGCCACTTACTACAAACATCAGCTTGACATTTCCGCATTAAAAGGAAACCCGATGGTGGCATTTCGTTTTGTTTTTCTGAGTGATGGTTCCGTAACCAGGGCCGGATCAGCAATAGATAATTTTGAAATACAGGGTCCGCCGAATACAGGACCGCTGCCGGTGGAGCTACTTTCATTTACCGGAGAAGCGAAAGGTGAATACAATTTACTCTCCTGGACTACGGCATCTGAAATCAATAATTCCGGTTTCGAAATTCAACGAAGTGGTGATGGGAAAGACTACAATAAGCTTGGCTTTGTCATCGGCGCGGGAAATTCATCATCCATAAAAGAATATTCATTTATGGATTCTGATAATATAAATGGCGTTTTGTATTATCGTTTAAAGCAAATTGATAATGATGGAGCATTCAAGTACAGTAATGCAGTAGCCATCAGTAATCTGGATAAATCACTTCTCTCCATCAAATCACTTTATCCAAATCCTTTTGATAAAGAGATCGGAGTGTTATTCAACAAAGCTGTTTCAGAAACAATTGTTGTAAAGATTTTTGATGCTGAAGGCAAGCTGATTCTCAACGAAACCTATGCCCCATTCCG
>CAYHHK010000117.1:4489-12355 GCA_964356415.1 uncultured Flavobacteriales bacterium | reverse complement strand
AGTTCGAATGGATCGGAGAGTTTGAATACTTCTGGATGGTAGATGATGTTGCGCTCTATGAGATCGCAGCATCAGATGGAGGCATCACAAATATTACTGCTCCTGTTTCTTCGTGTGCATTGCTTTCAAGTACTGAATCGGTTACCATTGAAATCAAGAATTTTTCGAATGCAGACCTTTCAGCATTCGATGTAACCTTCGTTGCAGACAACGGAACTCCAAATACTGAAACCATCACAGACACTATACCTGCGAATGGCACAATGACATATACTTTCACTGCGACAGCAGACCTTTCCGCACCGGGTGCCCATAATATTCTTGCTTATACAACTGTAACTAACGACGGAGACAATGCAAACGATCAGTTTTCTGTTGATCTTTATGGCGGACCGCATGTGGTTGATCAGTCTACTCCATATACCCAGGGTTTTGAACCGACAGAAAGTCAAAACGGATGGACAGCCCTCGATGTCGATGGTGATGTTGTAACTTGGGATCTTTCGAATGTTTTACCACATACAGGATCTGTTTGTGCAAACTACGCGCATGAATTACCGAACAATCAGGCCAACGATTATTATTTTTCAACTTGTCTTGGACTTGATGCAGCGAACGTATATCAGCTGGATTTCTATTACAGAACTTTCTCTCCGGCATATCAGGCCAATATGGAAGTGATCTTATGCACTGACCAGGATCCTGCAACTGTTGTCGCAACTCTTGTGCCTACCATGCTGGTTAGTAATTTCAACTGGGCCATGAGCAGCAGTTCGATTTATCTTGCTGATGGAACTTCAGGAAATTACTATATCGGCTGGCATGTAACCCAGCAGGATTCTTCAACCTCGTTAAAGATTGATGATGTCAACATTACCTATTCAGGTCCAAATTCAATTCAGCCTATAAATTCTTCTGCCATCTCATTATATCCAAATCCTTCAAATGGTTTGGTAAATTTGAGAGGATTAAAAGAATCAACTAAAATTACAGTTGTGGATTTAGTTGGCCACGTTGTGCTTGACCAAATTGCTGCAGCCGGAACAAGTATGTTAGACCTGCGTTCATTTCCGAAAGGATTTTACTCAGTGGTACTGAAGTCAGAAAAATCAGTGATCACCAAGCAACTGGTTATTTCAGGAAACTAAATCAGTAAATAATATATAAGAAAGCCCTCCTGAATAATTTAGGAGGGCTTTCCTATTGGCAATCAAATAGCATTGCGAAATATTAATCCTTAATAGGGTTGGCCATTCTCCTGAGTGCAGATTCATCCAATTTTATGAATGACATAATCCTTCGTGTTCCTGTATTTCCATTGGAAAATGCATGCCATGTATCATTTAACTTACTTACTTTTCTTCTGAATTCGTCAGGCTTAAGTGCGGTCTTGATCATGCGAATAAACATATTGGCTGATTCGTAATTTGCTTCATCTTCTGACACCTGTCGCTTGACGCTTTGCAGCAACTGATTGCATAAACCATCTTCCCCTATCATACAATAGTTCAGTGCCTGAAAAAGTTTGCATTCAACATCAGTATGAAAAAATTTCTTCATACTGATATCGTTCCTCAGGCTATTGATGCACTTTGCCGAACCAGCATAATCTCCGGTATAAAATTTACTAATGGCAAGGTATCGCTGAAAGTGAATAAACGGATAAGGATCATTGTTTTCCGTATCAAAATTGGTTTCAAGTTCATTATTTATGCCAGTCAGTCCCGAAATATCTCCACCTGCAAGGAAACGTTCCACACTTGCATTTATGTATTGCATCACATAAAAACTGAAAACCGGTTTAAATGAAATATCCGGCACCTGACGATTGATCAGCTGATAATGATGCTCTGCCCGAACCATATTTCCGGTACGGGTATAATATTCGAAATATAAAAAATCAACTATGAAGCGAATGCTCTGATAGAAAGTATCCATTTCATAAGTCTCGAAGTGTTTCCTGATTTGCTGAAGAATGTTGTCAATCTCAATTTCAAGTGCCTGCAGGTTTTCCTTACGCTGTGTATTAATACAGAGGTAGTAGATATGAACGATGTTATAAATGACAAACAGACGATGTCCGTGGTAAAGTTCGGAGATGTTGGTAAGCTCCCTCAGCGTAGTCTGCAATGCATCCAGGTCGCTTTGTTCCCGGGTAAGCTGATATAGTCCTGCGCGCTTAGTGAATTCAAAAAACAGATCTTCTGCCTTAACTACTGCTAGAGAATATGCTACGTGCCGATTGTATTCTCTTTCATAAAAGTCATAATCTCCGTTATGCATACTCAAACGTGCCAGCGCTTTATAAACAGTAATAAGTTCATTTGACAGGTCGTATTCAATCAATTGCTTTTCAAGATTTTTAAGAGCGCGGATAGAGACTTCTCTGTCGTTACCAAAGAGCATTGCCGGAACCATGGCTACTTTTTCTTTCAGGGCATTGATAGGATTATCCATATTCTTTGCCAGATAAGCAGCAATTTTTTCATTGAGCCGGCTCTTTAAAGTATAGTATGTACTT
Organism: uncultured Flavobacteriales bacterium; assembly: GCA_964356415.1. GTDB lineage: Bacteria > Bacteroidota > Bacteroidia > AKYH767-A > 2013-40CM-41-45 > JAPLDB01. The sequence goes on along the minus strand of CAYHHK010000117.1, from coordinate 9,834 downwards.
GGATTGACAGCCAGGACATCCATCATTTTGTTTTCGTCATAATCATGATGGCGCGCCGCTTCAAGTACAGAATAAGGCTTGTTGTTTTTCCGGCCGGCTACAGCAGATAATAATTGCTGGTAATCATGCTCAGTAAGTTTCTTAATTGTTTTGTTTAATGTTTCCATATCCGTAAGACTATTTTTAGAGTTTGAATTTGCAATCCGATTTGGGTTTTTAACGCGATGGTCATCCGGGAAGATTCACACACCTTCACTTTTTTGTAATAAAAATACATTGAGATCAAACGCGATATTTTTCTTGTCCTGAATGTAACTTTTCAGTGCATCTTGATTTTTGTAAGGAATTTTATAAAAGTTAACCTGTTCCTGTCGCGCTCCCTGCAACAAATATGAAAAACCTTACAGATGTAAGACAATGGGGGGGTTGCACAAACAACAGACCCTTTAAAAGGTATAAATTTCCAATAAACAAATTCTATAAAAATGAAAGCACCCTTTACAAGCATTCAACAAACAAACATTTATCAATCCTTAAAAATGAAAACTGCATCCAACAAATTTTTTGTGTACGCACTTGAGCTGGTGGTACTTTTCTTCCTTGTTTTTGCAACAGTAAGCACCTTTGCACAAACTGCTGCCATTTCAGGCGAGCCGGGAAAACTTGAATTTACCAAACAAACAGTGGTATATAATTCAGGGAAAATTTATCTGAACTGGATAGCAAAATCCAATTCGATTGATTGCATATATGTAATCGAACGCTCACAAGACGGTTTGGAATATGAGCCTGTTGGCTTAAAAGAAGGTATCGGATCACCGATTGAACTCCTTTACAGCTGGGTTGATACAAAACCGAATACGGGAACTGTACATTACCGAGTAAAGCAAATCAACAATGATGGCAACCTGGTAGCTCAGGCAGATCCGCAAGAGGTAAGCACACCGGAGAATCCATTATTTCTTGATAAAGGAAGCCGTATGGTCATGGTGAAGTAATTCATCCTGATCTATTATTCAACCGAAAAAAAACAACTTACCGGATACGTGAGTCCTTTACGGAACCACAAGGATGAGATACATGCCAACTAAAACGAAGATATTATCAGCATTGCTTCTTTTCTCAATCCTGTTTCAGGAAAGAGTTCAGGCGGTCCCGAATGCTTCTTTTACTGCGAGCCAAACCACCGGATGTTCTCCATTAAGTGTGCAATTCACAAATACTTCAACAGGAGCTGTAACATATTACTGGATGCTGGGAAACGGAAACACATCCACGCTTTTAAACCCAAGTAATTTATACATCAATACCGGTTCTTATACTGTAACACTGATTGCATCTGATGGAAACGGGGTTACTGATACAGCGAGATATGTGAATTATATTACAGTTGTGCCCAAACCTAATGCTGCATTTACTGCAACAACAACAACATCCTGCTTGGACAACAATTCGTTTTCATTCGTAAATACTTCTACCGGTGGATCCAGTTACTTATGGGATTTTGGAGATGGAATCACTTCAACTCAGTTTAGCCCGGTACATAGTTATTCATTGGGTGGAACATTCACAGTAACGCTCATTGTTACAAATTCATTCGGATGTTCGGACCAGAAAATCCAAAATCAGTACATTACAGTGTATCCTGGACCGTCTATTGTTATTACCAGCAATTATACATCCAGCTGCGATCCATCTACAGTTTACACTTTCACCTGCAGTACACCGGGATTAACCTCATATCTCTGGAATTTGGGAGATGGGCAAACGAGCACTACTGCAAATCCATCACACACATACAATTCAGCCGGTCAATATATGGTAACCTTGACTGCAACAGATAACCATGGGTGTACCAATATCAGTGATCAGGCAATCGATATTAATGTTGGGGCTTCATACCTAGCCGGTTTCTATTCCACTAATGATACAGGATGCGTCCCCTTCGTAGCACATTTCCATAGTCAAACTGCCAATGCATCATCTGCAATATGGTATTTTGGAGATGGAACTACTTCAACCCAGCTGGACCCATCCCATATCTATGTGAATCCGGGAAATTATACTGTAACTTTTATAGTATCAACCTCGAATGGTTGCTCCGACACACTTACCAAACCAAATTACATCGTTGTAGGCGCAACACCGTCTGTCGACTTTAGTTACACTGCGGCTGTGGGGTGTTCTCCACTTATTGTAAACTTCATCAATTTGTCTTCCAATTTCGATTCCTGCAAATGGACATTTGGAGATGGCACAATTTCTACTGCAGTAAGTCCAAGTCATACATATACTGGTACCGGAACATATGATGTAAGACTGAAATGCTGGGGCTCAACAGGATGTTCGAAAAGTGAGTTAAAGAGCGGAATTGTTTCAGTATCAAACAGCCGTGCATTGTTTGCAGCAAATCCAAGGGTTGGTTGTCCTCCTTTGAATGTGAACTTTACAAATTTCTCAACCGGCAATCAATTGACTTATTTCTGGGATTTTGGTGACGGGACCACATCAACGCAACAACTTCCTTCGCATACATACACCACATCAGGGACATTTACAGTTACACTTTTGGTAACGGATTCTTCAGGTTGTACTAACACGCTAACAAAACAAGCTTATGTGCAGACTGTAAATCCAGCGGCAGGGTACATTCCACCGCCACCAACTTCCGGTTGTGCCCCGCTTACTGCACAATTTACTGATGCTTCAGTTGGATCCATCGGATGGCTTTGGGATTTTGGCGATGGGACAACATCTATACTTCAAAATCCGGTTCATACTTATAATATACCCGGAACATATGTTGTGGCACTCACTACAACATCGGCCGGTGGCGGTTGCCAACAGCTCATCAGCAATTTCAGTACATTTATTGTGACCGGCGGATATGCTGCGTTCACACATTCAGAAACTCCCTGCCCACCTTATATATCAACCTTTCAGGATTCTTCATACAATGCAGTTTCGTGGCTTTGGAATTTTGGTGACGGAACATATTCCACACTTCAAAACCCACAACATACTTATGCTGTAGGAGGATTCCACAGTGTTTCGCTCACTATTACAACAGCAGATGGTTGTACATACACAACTATGCAAAGTAACAGCGTTTACTTTGAGCCATTCGGAGCCAACTTTTATGGAGTTCCAAATGGCACAACTTTTCCAATGATCGTTGATTTCTTTGCAAATTCAGTCGGAGCTACAGGTTGGATATGGGATTTTGGTGATGGCGGCTCATCAACACAGGAAAACCCCCAGCACCTTTATAATGTAGGCGGAGCCTACAACGTAACATTGACCATCACCAATGGCCTGTGCACATTATTTTATGCCCCGCCTCCTTTCAATTTCGGAGTTCCGGATACCACACCTATTCCAATAGGCAACCCGGGAGTTCCGGAGGTTCAGTTTGGATGTGCACCACTCAATGTTGCATTTTCAAAAATCGTTAATGGATCGGTAGCATGGTCATGGAATTTTGGGGACGGTGATTCAAGTAATCAACAATTTCCAAACCACACCTACTACTATCCGGGCATCTATGATGTGACATTGATGACCTGGGATACGCTCGGGCTTGTATCCGTATTTCAAATGGACAGCATTGTTCAGGTATCCGGACCGAGCGCTCACTTTAATTTTCAGCAAAACACATCCTGTCAGAGCACAGAAATAATACTTATTGATTCTTCTACAAATGCAAGCACGTGGCTTTGGAACCTTGGTGACGGAACAACGTCAACCGCTCAGAACCCTGTCCACACCTATACCACAGGACTTCCAAATTATGTTGTTTCATTAACTGTAACAGATACTGCGGGTTGTACAAGTTCACTCTCTACCAGCATATTCGCGAATTTCGTATCTCCTATACTTGCCAGTGAAACTGAAATGTGCGGATTGGATACTGTTCACTTTGCAACCAGTCTGCAAAATTATCCTTCCTATCTATGGGACTTTGGGGATGGAACTACTTCAACATTGCCAAACCCCGGTCACGTTTATACTTCAGAAGGAAATTACACAGCAACATTGACAGTGACTGATAATTCGGGTTGTGCACAGACATTTACCGTCTTCCCGGCAATTTCTGTAAGTCTACCAATAGCAAACTTTGATGTACTGGGAACAGGTCAAAAATGCGATGACATCACAATATATTTTGACAATTTATCACTGAATGCCGATGGCTATTTCTGGGATTTTGGGGATGGAATTAATTCAACCGAGGAAACTCCAATACACTATTATGGTGAGGCTGGTGTGTATGATGTAGCATTAACTGTTTACAGAGGAAGCTGTCTCAGCACTTATACCATACCTCAGGCGGTTCGAGTGGATACAGCATATGCAAATTTCAGTTTTCAAACAAATGGAATATGCCTTCCAATGACAGTAGCATTTACAGATCTAAGCGCTAATGCAGTAACATGGGACTGGCATTTCGGCACCATGGATACTTCTGATCTACAGAATCCAATTTATGTTTATGATTCCATTCCGCTGGATTATATGTGGCTTGCAATTACAGATATTAATGGGTGCCGGGATACCGTTAGAAGTGTTCCTATTTCTCCTCTCAATGCTAACTTCAGCACCGATATAGATTCAGGCTGTACGCCGTTGACCGTACATTTCAATAACAGTTCAACTATGGCAGCATCCTACTTCTGGGATTTCGGGGACGGCACTACATCAACACTTAGCTCCCCTGATCATATATACACATTACCCGGGAATTATAATGTGATGCTAATAGTTGATGCAGGTGCAACTTATAATCATTGTAAGGATACGATGTTCATCCTGGCAGGAATTCATGTAAGGGAACCGATTGCGAGATTCTCATCTCCCGATTTGTATTCATGTGCACCCTCCATTGTACAATTTACAGATTCTTCAATTGATACCGATTCCTATCTATGGGATTTCGGAGACAGCAGCACTTCTACAAATTCCAATCCTACTCATATCTATAACAATCCGGGACTTTACACTGTAACACTCATTGCATCAACGAATGTTGGCTGTGCAGATACGCTTACCATACCACAATATGTCAGGGTGCTGGGGCCGGTTACAAATTTCACAGCTACTGCTACAGAAGGGTGCGTCCCATTCCATGTTGATTTTACGGATCAGTCAGTGGATGCTATTGACTGGAACTGGAATTTCGGAGATGGAAACTCTCTCGTATCAACCAATTCCTCCAATACATATCTTGATACGGGAACATTTACGGTAACACTTGTTACACATGATACGGCAGGATGTTCTTCATATTATGAATATCCTCAAAAGGTAATCGTTCATCCGGTTCCAACTTCCTCTTTCACGATGCC
>CAYHHK010000117.1:0-4389 GCA_964356415.1 uncultured Flavobacteriales bacterium | reverse complement strand
TATGGGATTTTGGAAATGGATTGACTTCTACAGACCAGAATCCGGATATAGTATTTAATAACCCTGGATATTATTCAATAAGCCTCAGTGTAACAAACAACAATGGGTGCAATGACAGTATCAATTTCCCTGCAATGATCCATGTGTTTGATACCCTGCCGCCAAACATTTCGAATATTTTAAGTGTTTCGGTAACCTCGAACACCACCGTTGAAATCACGTGGGAAAATAATGCAGCCATCGATCTGGGCGGATATATTTTGTACCGCCTGAATAACAACTCAGGGCTTTACCAAAGTATTTACTCGGAGCTCAATATTAACAATACGAATTTCTCCATTAACCCGCATTTCACAGACAGCGGCCTGAATACCTTGCCGAATGTATATTCATACAAACTTCAAACGCTGGATATTTGTGGAAATACGATTCCGCTTGACCAGCTGACAGCACATTCCACAATCAATGTTGCTTCAGAACGGGCAGTTGCCGGAACCGGCATTGATGTAAGGTGGAATGCTTATGGTGGATGTCCTGTGAGCAGTTATATGATTTATCGTTGTCGCCCGGGAGAATCGTGGAATTACCTTGTAACCGTTCCGGCAGATTCACTTTCTTATCTTGACTCCACCTTTGAATGCCCTAATGAATATGCTTACCGGATCACTGCAACTGACCTCTGCGGGAATCCATACATTTCCAACAGTGATACTTCTCAGGCAATTCCTTTGAACATACTAGCCAACCAGATAGTTGATGTTGTGCGGTCAACGGTAGAAGAAAATAATTTTGTACTCACAGAATGGAAACTACCCGTAGTACATCCCGAAAAAGTTGTCCAGTTTGATTTGTACCGTTCTATTGATAATGCCAATTTCTCATTTATTAAATCATTGCCCCCTCAGCAAACCGATTATATTGATCGCGATGTTGACGTACAAAATAATCACTACTATTATAAGATTCTAGTAATCAATACCTGTGATATTGCAGAAGATCTGAGCGGAAATACATCGACCATTATTTTAAAAGGTGAAATGTTTGAGGACCGCTCTGTACACTTGAATTGGACGAAATACAATGGGTGGGAAATGGGAATTGACCATTATATTATCGAAAAGAAGGACGATAAAGGCAACTGGATCCTGTTGAAACAGGTTCCGGGTGATGCCACCGACTATGATTATCAGGAATAACCTGCAACTTAGCCTCAGATCAGAACAATAAAATTTCATTTTCCCTTGCGGCCGGAATGCACAGAAACAATTGTGTAAGGTTTCTGCTTTTGTTACTCCCTACTGCAATTTCAGATTTCATATCTTTCGTTACTTATGACGATAGCCTTCATTTGCGCCTACATTTATTATCACTTTAAATACAGGTATTTTAAAGTAATAAAAGCGACACGCCGAAACTGGGGTGTTTCAGGTAAAGAAGACCTTACCACATACAGGATCCAGGTTCTGACAAAGAAAACTTCAGAAGTGCTGAAGCTCGATGAATTGTGGATTGACAATCGGCTATTCAGAGTAAGAGTTATAAAGAAGGAAAGCAATGTTTTAACAAAGTACTTTTCCGAAAAAGAAACACTTTATCTGGAAGCAGAACGTGAAACAAAAAACATTGGATACGAAGAAATCAGCCCTAGTGTAAAAGGAAAAGTTTCAGTCGGATACCTGATCAATAATAAGCGAAAGTACCTGACGATTAAAGGTTTTGAAGAGCATAGCAGCAAGCTCTCAATCGCAGGGGCGTCCTGATATGCCACTTTCCGGGGCAACAAAAAAGCAAACCAGATTTCTTGTCATTTTTTTTCAGCTTTGGAATTCCAATTCAACAATAATTTAGCATTGATTTAAAGGCAGCGCATTTTTCTCTAAAAAACCGGCAATCCCAAGCGCTTAGAACTCTCCAAAAAGCCCATTGCCAGACCAAATTTTGAGCCTGCATGAACACAGTTTAATACAATGCCTTCATATTTTTATGGTTGGCTGATTCGTGTATATTTGCGCACCTAAAAAAAATCGTCAAAATGCAGTTTGAGCTGAGCGAAGAGCACTTAATGATTCAAAAAGCTGCGCGTGATTTTGCGCTAAATGAATTGAAACCCGGCGTGATCGAGCGGGATGAACACCAGAAATTTCCTGCAGCACAGATTAAGCAACTGGGTGAGCTTGGTTTTCTTGGAATGATGGTGAGTCAGAAATACGGAGGCAGTGGAATGGATACAATCAGTTACGTTCTTGCCATGGAGGAAATCTCAAAGGTTGATGCTTCAGCAAGTGTAGTGATGAGTGTAAATAATTCACTTGTCTGCTGGGGTCTTGAAAACTTCGGTTCCGAAGAACAAAAGCAAAAATACCTGGTTCCTCTTGCAAAAGGGGAAGTTATTGGTGCTTTTTGTCTGAGCGAACCAGAAGCCGGAAGCGATGCAACTTCACAACAAACTACAGCGATAGATGCAGGTGATCATTACGTGTTGAATGGAACAAAAAACTGGATCACCAATGGAAGTACAGCCACATATTATCTTGTAATTGCACAGACCTATCCGGAAAAAAAATCGAAAGGAATTAATGCATTCATATTAGAAAAGGGCATGCCCGGATTTACAGTCGGGCCTAAAGAAAATAAACTCGGAATCAGGGGCAGCGATACCCATTCTCTGATGTTTAGTGATGTAAAAGTCCCGAAAGCTAACCGCATCGGAGAAGATGGATTTGGATTCAAGTTTGCGATGAAAACGCTCACAGGAGGGCGAATCGGGATAGCATCACAGGCTCTTGGAATTGCTTCCGGTGCATATGAGTTGGCGCTCGCTTATTCAAAGGAGCGTAAAGCATTTGGAAAGACCATCAGTCAGCATCAGGCCATTCAATTCAAACTCGCCGACATGGCAACAGAAATAGATGCGGCCAGATTGCTTTGTCTTAAAGCTGCCTGGTTGAAAGATCAAAAACAAGACTACGGTCTGGCTTCATCAATGGCAAAACTTTTTTCTTCACGCGTTGCAATGGAAACAACTGTTGAAGCTGTTCAGATACATGGTGGATATGGGTTCGTCAAAGAATTTCATGTTGAGCGGCTGATGCGCGACGCAAAAATCACCCAGATTTATGAAGGGACTTCAGAAGTTCAAAAAATTGTCATCTCAAGGTCTATCCTTGCATAGTCAGCCTCAAGCACACAAGGAAGATATGAATAACACCATACGAACAATAGCAATCATTGCATTACTTGGCATTGTTGCATCCTGTACACCGCAGAAGAAGCTGGTTTATTTTCAGGGACAGGTGCCCTCATTGAAAGATGGCGCATACAAATTGAAAATTTATCCGGGTGATATCTTATCAATTTATGTTTTTACGATAAACTCAGATGCCTTTCCGTTTCTTGCACAGCCGGGAGAAAAACCAATAAGTGACTCAAGGTCTCCTTATGAGAGAGGTTATGTTGTTACCGAAAACGGAGATGTAAAAATTCCATTGATTGGCAGTGTGCAAATAAAAGGACTTACCTTACAGGAAGCCGGTGACCTCATTGAATCCAAGTTTAAGGTTTACATGGAAGATCCGATCATAACAATTAGAAAGCTCAACTTCAAGGTAACTATCCTTGGAGAAGTAAACAAGCCCGGGACCTATAGTATCTATAATGACCGTGCGACCCTTCCGGAAGTGCTTGGTCTGGCAGGAGACCTAACAGGGTTTGGAAATCGCACCAATGTTAAGCTCATTCGCGAAGAGAACAATGAATCCAAACAGTTTATCCTTGACTTGACGTCTTCTAATGTACTATCATCAGAAACCTATTTCCTGCACCCTGATGATATCATCTATGTAGAGCCAACACGCAAGCGTGCATTTCAGAATGTAAGTCCTGCTGTAACTGTCTTTACTTCAGTTATTACAACAGCCGTCCTGGTTTTCACATTTATCATTACTAATAATAAATGAAGAGCGACTCCATCAACGTTAAAAAGAACGATGACGAAATAGATCTGCGGCAACTATTTCAAAATGTGCGCAGAAAATGGCATTATTTTGTTGTTTCTCTACTGGTATTCGGCACTGGGGCATTTCTCTATATCAGGTTTACGCTGCCTATATACGAAGCAAGCAGCAGCGTGCTTGTAAAAGATTCAAAAAATTCATCAAAAAACATTGAGGATTTCATCGCAGGTGATGTTTTTGGAAATCAGAAAAACATTGCCACTGAAATGGGCATTCTTCAGTCCCGTTCTGTGCTTGAAGAAACGATCAATGAATTGAATCTTGAAATCAGTTACTTTAGTAAAGGTACATTTTTTAAACAGCCGTTGTATAAAAACAATCCGTTCTCATTAAAATCCGTTTCTGTTACAAAAGGCATTTACGGCGAATATTTTGA
>CAYHHK010000116.1:0-12514 GCA_964356415.1 uncultured Flavobacteriales bacterium | reverse complement strand
TACTTTTCTTCTAAAATAATTTTATATTTTTCCTTGAAGTCATTCGATAAAAATGAATTATCAATCCATTCAATCGCAACAGGTTTGTTTTTTATTATCCGCTTAAACACATTTTCAATTTGTTTCTCGTTTAACTCTAACACTTTTCCAAGCCTCTCAAAATTTGCGCGCCTTAATTTTTTCTTTTTTCCTTCAAGGGTTAATGCCAGCTCCTCTTTATCACCCGGATTAACCATCAATACGTTTAACAGATCATACGCCGGAGACAATACCCATTTGGCATTGGTATTAATCATGGAAAAGTTTTTTAAGTGCATATCGTTGTTACCGGTAAGGAAACTAAAAATGCTCAACTCTAAAAAATACAATTTGTCTAACAAGGTATCGCTGGAATATTCTCCTATGGCTTTACCAACTCTTTCCATAGAGCTTTTGTATTTATCAAACGCCTCCAGCACTTGAAACATATCCAACATGTGAATTTTTTCTCCGGTTTCTGTCCGGTCAATGCGTTTGGTGATATAAGATAATTCTCCTGATTGTAAACGTATCAAGCTTGACTTCACTGTATGTATTCCAAAAGCTTCTGCGATTCGCATAGTTACATGCTCATTCTGTGGCATTTCAGAAAAATGTTCTGAAGGTGGTTTAAAAATATAATTTCCCCCCAAAGCTCCAACAACCGTTAAACGACCCTTATTCCCATCTCTCATAGTGTCTTTAACCAATGACAAAGACAGTTTAGGTTGCACACCGGGTATTGCAACACTTCGCTCAACAACATCCTTAGCTAACTCAGACATCTGATTTAATGAATAAGATAATAGAGGTGCTGTTTTTGTTTCGAAAAATTCTATGCTGCAATATTCATGGAAATCACTTTCAGCAGAAGCTTCCAATTCTTTATAACAGTATAAACATTTCTTATTCATCCTCTCCCGGTATTGGTTTAACACTTACTGCTCCGATGCAATTTTGACAACAAGCCAAAAGTAATCCCATGCGATCGTTCGGATTTATTTTCCAATTTTTTGATGCGATGTCCAACAACCATCCTTCAGGAATAAGACCTTCAAAAAATGGGAATAACCGATTTTCGCCATAAGGACGCTCAGTAACCGGCATAGAAAAAGTAATAAACTGATCAGGATACCTGGCAACGTATTCCTTATCGTACTGAAAAGTGTATTGGCCTTCGTTCGTTTCTGTAAGAATACCTGCAACTACATCTTTATAATATATTTCTGCTCGCCTCATGTTTTAGGGTTCTCTTTTTTTAATGATAGCGCTTTGCTGCTTACAGGAATTAATAAATGCCCAAACATTTTAAGGACTTGATTTACCTTTTCCAGTTTTACATTTTCTTTGCCTTGTTCAATTTTTCGTATAATGGTAAGCGCCACGCCGGCTCGTTCAGCGAATTGTTCCTGAGTGAGATTGGCCTCTTTCCTTTTTTCTTTTACAAATACGGCTAAGGTCTTCATTATATGCGATCGCATCGATTTTATGCAAATATACGAAATTATATGCAATCGCATATAAAATATTTTAATAAACACAAATTATATGCGATCGCATATAGTTTTTCAAATTAAAAGATTGATTACTCGTATATTATTTGTTTATCTGAGTATATCATATAAAAAAAATAGCCATTTCTATCCATGACAAGTTTCTCATATACAAAAGCCATACATGAGAAAATACTTACTGTTGCTACTGTCCGGCACTAAAACAGGAAGGGCAGTCTGCAAAAGAAATACTTCCTTATTTAAGCCCTTTGAGCACTATAAAAGATTTCAAAACGCATTCTATAGAGACCAGTCAGGTAATAATTGTTCCCTTCCATCACCCCAAATCTCAAATATACTTTGTAAGTTTACCATTCAATTTAACCCTTTTAAATATGCGTTCTAATTTTACCCGGTTAGCTTATATTTTTCTTTTTTCCATCCTCACCTTTTCTGCAATGGCAGGAACCAATGAATGGATTTACCTCCCTTCAAATACAGGAAATGCAAAAGACCTTACCTCTATTAGTGTGGTCAGCGGTTCACCCTCTGAAACAGAACTTCTGTTTTCTCTGGATGGGTTTAAGAAAACTCCCGTTCAAACTCCAAATGGAAATGCTTTTATCATCAGCTCTTCAAAACTCACCCGCATTCTCCAAGCCGGTGCACCCGATCTCGCCAAAATGGCTTTCTCCATTGCAATCCCTGATCATGCTGCAATGGTGGTGGATGAATTGAATTCAACATTCACTACATATACAAATGTAGACGTGGCTCCGGGCAAAGGAAATATCTACAGAAACACCGACCCTTCAACCATACCTTATACTTATGGCACTGCGTATTCACAAAATCAATTTTATCCCGGACAACTTATTCAATTGCAACAACCCTACATCGTGCGCGACCTCAGGGGACAAGCAGTCTGGGTTTTTCCATTTCAGTACAACCCTGTTACAAAAGAATTAAGGGTTTATTCTGAAATACACTTCAAGGTAAAAGCAAGCGGCACTTCAATTGTAAATGCGCTTTCACGTACACAACCACTTACCAAAGTGGATCCTTCTTACTCAGCACTCTATCGTTCCCATTTTGTAAATCACATTTCAATTTTATACACACCAATTCCGGATGTGGGCAACATGCTCGTGATCTGCTACGATCAGTTTATTCCGGCCATGCAGCCGTTTGTTGACTGGAAAAATAAAATGGGACAACGCACTGAAATGGTTTCATTTTCCACTGTGGGAACAAATGTCACTGATCTTAAAACATATATTGAAAATTATTACAACACCACAGGCCTCACGTTTGTATTGCTTGTTGGTGATGGCGCACAAATTCCTGTCGCTTCAACATCGAATGGCGAAAGTGATCCAAGCCTCGGTTACTTACTCGGAAATGATTCGTATGCTGAAGTTATTGTAGGTAGATTTTCTGCTGAAACAATTGCTGAAGTTGAAACACAAGTCGACCGGACAATAACTTATGAAGCATATCCTGATCCAACCGGACAATGGTACCACAAAGCCGTCTGCATTGGCTCTAATCAGGGTCCCGGTGATGACAATGAAATGGATTATGAGCATGAACAAAACATGCGCACGGATGAACTGGGCTATACTTATACAGATGCTGACGAGTTGTACGACGGTTCTCAGGGTGGTGCTGACGCTGCCGGTGATCCTTCATCTGTAGACCTTGTGAACTCTCTCAACGACGGCAGAAGTGTTATTACTTATACAGGACACGGTAGCTGCGGCAGTTTCGGAACAACGAGTTTCAGCACTAGCAATGTTGGTTCACTTACCAATGCAGACATGCTTCCATTTGTGTGGGCAGTTGCATGTGTAAACGGACAGTTCAATGGTTATGATTGCCTTGCAGAAGGATTCATGCGTGCTACTGATGGAAACGGTAAAGCAACAGGAGCAATAGCAGCATTCATGTCTACAATTAACCAGAGCTGGGATCCTCCCATGGATGCACAAGACGAATTCGTTGACATTCTTACTGAACAATATCCGGGATCAAATATTAAACGAAGCTTCGGCGGCATCAGCTTGAACGGATGCATGCATATGAACGACCAATATGGAACTGCAGGTGATGAAATGACGGACACCTGGACATGCTTCGGTGATCCTTCATTGATGGTGCGCACTGCAACACCTGCTGCGATGACTGTTGCACACGACTTTTTGATCGACGAATCTGCTACCTCATTCTTAGTCAACTGCAATACAGACGGCGCACTGATCTGTCTGAGCAAGAACAACCAGATCATTTCTACTCATTATGCATTGATTGGTCTTTGCAACCTGCAAAACATCAGTGGCCTCATCGTTGGTGATACACTCGATGTAACAGCGACAGCATACAACATGATCCCTTACTTCGGCAAAGTGATTGTTACAGGAATTACCGGAATAACTGAACAACAGGGAAACACATCAGGTTTTTCAGTTTACCCATCTGTAATTTCCTCCGGTCACACATCCGTTCAATATTCACTTACTGAAAGCGCAACAGTGAATATTGATGTTACCAATAACCTCGGACAGAAAATTTTATCCCTTTTGTCAAATACTGAGCAAAAAGGAATTCACACTGTTGATGCTGACCTGAAAGGATTGTCTAAAGGAGTCTATTTTATTCAACTGAACAACTCAGGAAAAATTCAAAGTAAAAAGATCATTATACAATAATTGATTCATCTGCAAGGCAACGGGCTGCTCAAATGGATGGCCCGTTTTTTCTATATGTTGCCTTGGATAGTATTGAAATAAATGATTCCCTCTCCAAAGGCGGGATAAGTATATTTACATGCATATCATTCTTCCTGTAAAACAAATAAACCAATGAGGCCAGCGCCCCTATGATCATCGGGAAACGGCGTTATTTCTCAGTGAGCCTCTGTTCCCGTCCAGATGAGTTGGGAGCTATCGGGATCCGTGGTGAATGTTTGTTTATTTTGCGAGAAGATAAAATCCATAAACACATAGGTACATAGGTCATAAAGAAATCCTATGTCGGGTTTTGCTATGTGCTCTATGTACCTATGTGGTGAACGGCTGTTCGCCTGCTTCCCCATCACAACTCCACACTTTTTCATCAGTGGCATAAATATGCGTTTTTTATCTGTGCCCATGGTTAAATGTCCTGGCTGTTTAAAGGCTCTCCCTGTTTCTGCACTATTATTTTTATTGGACAACTAAAAATCATTTTCTAACATTGTATCGGCAATCGATCAAAAAAATTCCACATGTCTAAATTCCGCAACATGAGTTTCATTTCAACAGGTGCTTTCTGGGGAGTTGTTATCATACTCTTCGGCCTTTCAATACTTCTTCGGGAAGTATTCCATGTACATATTCCTTTTGTAAAGATCCTATTTGGACTTCTTCTGGTCTATTGGGGTGTAAAAATGATCACGGGCGGATTTATGAGGAGCGGCTCGGGAAATTCAGCGGTCTTCGGAAAATCAGACATGGAATACGATGCACAACACGACGACTACGATATTGTATTCGGCAGCGGAACCATTGATCTTTTCAAAATGGAAACGCCCACAGAAAAAAAGAAGATAGAAGTAAGTGTGGTTTTCGGCAACGGAGTACTGATCATCAACGACAGCATACCGATGAAGATTGAAATGAATTCCGTTTTCGGAACCAACATACTGGAGGACAAACGCTTCAATGCAATGGGAACAACCCATAATACTACATCAGCATATAAAGAAGGTCAGCCCTTCATAAAACTGGAGACAAATGTGGTGTTTGGCAAACTGGTAATACAGAGCAAGCGTTGGTGAGCAACAGGATAAACCGGTTGTAATAAAAACAAGCAGCTGGTATTTTCTTAGAACAACTGCAACTTACTCTTCAGCAATGAAGTAAGTTCTTCGATTGAAGATGGCAGGTATTTTTTAATGAAATGATATTCCATGGGGAATTCTGAACGTGCTTCTTTCTCTCTCCCTTCTTTCATCAGTTTAAAAGCGCTTCCACTCATATTGAATATAGAAGATGTTTTTATGGAATTTTCTTTCGGGTTGCTGACTGTATTTTCCATTTGGTTTCGCGATTAAGTTTGTAGGTGTAAAGCTATACCATACACGGTCCCGTACCTATGAAATCACATTAAGTTTGTGTTAAGAATAAACCCGCTACAGGCTGCTGGCTGCTGGCTGCTGGCTGGCTGGCTGCTGGCTTCTTGCCACTTTCTACCACGATATGGCTCAGAAATTCAAATTGGACACTAAAACCTTGTTCATTGCCTATTGCAAACTGCCAACCGTTTTTGGCTGTCGGCTGCTACTGCCTACTGCTTACTGCCTTCTACCTTCTGCCTTCTGCTTACTGCCTACTGCCAACTGCCTACTCTTCATGCTACCATCCCCTGCTTATATTCCTCATGCAACTGGTGAATGATACCATCAGCAAGCCCGATTTGAGGAACAATAATTTCCCCTATCTGGGCGACCTTCATAATGGTGAGAAAAATTTTCGCAGCAGGCACGATTACATCAGCACGATCAGGATTCAGTTGCCAGAGTTCCATGCGCTCTTCTATCGAATGAATTTTCAACTCATCATACAGCTCTTTGAGTTTATCAAAAGGAACAGGTTTGTCCTTCCGGTCAAGCATCTTGAAAATCTTATTGATGTTTCCACCTGAACCGATAGCAATCAGTGAACTGTGTCCATTGACAAGCTCCCGGATTTTATCTTTAAAAGCATACCACTTTTCCTTCGTTACCTGACCTTTCAGCCAACGTATAGTACCGATATCAAACGACTGCGAAAAAACACACTGCTCTTTGTGAAACAATGTCACCTCTGTACTTCCTCCACCTACATCTATGTAAAGATAGCTTTTGCTTTTGTCGAGATGTTCCTCCACGTGGTTCGAAAAAATAAGGTCAGCCTCCGTTTTTCCTGAAATGATGTCAATTCTGAGTCCGCATTCCTTTCTAATCTGCTTAACAATTTCCTGTCCATTGATGGCTTCACGCAATGATGCAGTAGCACAGGCACGGTAAGCAACCGGCTCGAAAACATCAATAAGCAGTTTGAAAGCATGCATGGTTTTCATAAACCGGGCGGCGCGCCTTGCAGAGATCCTTCCTGACTGAAAAACATCTTCTCCGAGTCGCAAAGGAATTCGGATCAGCTCAGCCTTTTTAAAATGGGTTTCGCCGTGCTCTTCCACCGCATTGCATAAAAGCAATCGGACAGCATTGGAACCGATATCGATGGCAGCGTAGCGCAAAAGCTTTGATGAAGTTGGATTACTGCTCAAAGATGCTTCGGACTCCTGCATATCTACTGTTAAGTTTTAAAATTTTTTCAGACCACAATGTTAAGAAGTGTGGCCGGAGTTTTCTCCGCGATTGTTGCGGAAACTAATTTTTCCGGTTTCCATTTTCCATTCAACCACCTTGAAATATCATCCTGAGAGCGGACAGATGCCACGCTGTTCCGTTTCATGTATTCATTCTTTTGATCCTTGTCTATGACACGCGCCTTCTTGTTGTCATTGAGTTGGATTTGAATGTATGTCATCAGTTGCTTCTGAAGATCCTTATCATAAATGGGCAAAGCAACTTCACTGCGGTGATCGAGACTGCGGTACATCCAGTCAGCAGAAGAGATAAAGTACCTTTCAGCTCCGTTATTTGCAAAAACAAAAATACGGCTGTGTTCCAAAAATTTATCCACGATGCTGATGACTTCAATATTATCACTGTAACCTTTCAACTCAGTAACCAGCGAACATATTCCACGGACGATCATTTTAATTTTAACTCCTGCTTCGCTGGCCTGATAAAGTTTTTTAATCATCTCTGCATCTACAAGGCTGTTCATCTTAATAAACATGTAAGCCGGCTTCCCTGCTTTTGCATTTTTTATTTCATCGCTGATCAGCTGGATGAATTTTTTGCGCAAATTGAAAGGAGAAACCAGCAAACGTTTATACATACCGGTTTTAAAATTGTCACGGTAAAAACTGAATAACTTCACCACCTCTTCTGTAATTTTTTTATTGCTTGTGAGCAATGAGTGATCACAATAAAGTTTTGCTGTTTGTTCATTGAAGTTCCCGGTGCCGAGATGCGCGTAGTGAACGGTCTTTCCTGCTTCCTTACGAGCGATCAGAAAAAGTTTGGAGTGAACCTTCAGTCCCGGCACTCCGAAAATGACTTGCGCTCCCTCCTCCTGCAGTTTGTTTGCAAAAGCAATGTTCGCCTCTTCATCAAACCGGGCCTGTAACTCAACAACTGCCGTTACCTGCTTGCCGTTCTTTACTGCGTTGATCAATGCATTGACAATTCCGGAATTTATCGCGGCACGGTACAACGTAATTTTTATCGATTCCACTTTGGGATCAATTGAAGCTTCACGCAGGAGGTCAATGATATGGTGAAAGGATTGATATGGATACGCCAGCAGTACATCTTTCTGACGGATTACCTTGAATATACTGCGCTGTCCTTTTAAATCGGGATGATCGGCAGGATGCGGAATATTGTATCGTAGATTTTTCTTACCAAGATCAGGGAAGCTCATAAAATCCCTGAAGTTATGGTATCTACCACCGGGAATCAGGTAGTCTGCCTTATCCATATTGATCTTCTTCAGCATAAAATTCAATAGGTCACCCGGAATTTTTTCATCATAAGCAAGGCGAACAGGGGCTCCCTTCTTCCGCATCTTCACACTCTTTGAGACTTTCTCCATTAAACTCTTTGATATATCACTGTCAATGTCCAGCTCTGCATCCCTTGTAATCTTCACTGTATATGACTCAATTTTTTCATACGTGAAAACCGAAAAAATATCATCAAGGCAGAAACGGATTACATCATCCAGCAATATGATCATCCGCTGTTGATCGACTGCAGGCAGAACTAAAAACCGTGACACGACATCTGTCGGTAACTCAATCAGTGCATATTTCCATTTCTTCTCCTTTACACTTTGTGTAATCTTAATGATCAGGTATGTTGACTTGTCTTTTAAATACGGAAACTTTGGCGCCGATTCAAGCATAATCGGAACCAGAAACGGGTAAACCTGATCATGAAAATAATTCCGGACGAATTGCTGATGAGGTTCTGAGAGTTGTTTTTCGTTGACCATAAAAATGTTTTCTTTTTTCAGTTCACCGAGAATACTTTCATATATTTTCTCAAATTTCTTTTGCTGGCGAATAACGATCTGTTGAATGCGTCCAAGTAATACGTCAGGAAATTCACCGAACATTTGTTTTCCCTTCTGCGGCCACTTCACCATTCTTCTTATTGTAGCAACACGCACGCGAAAAAATTCATCTCTGTTATTCGAAAAAATGCCGAGGAAACGCATTCGCTCAATCAAAGGAACTGATGGATCTTCCGCTTCTTGCAATACGCGTGCATTAAAAGAAAGCCAGCTCAGATCACGGTTGGCAAGAGGAATCTTTTTACTCATTTGGTGCAAAATTACTGATTCTCCAGACTGACTCTTACCGACATGGTAAGTTGCTGAGCGCTAGCTGCTGAAGATGCGATTTTGGCGGGTTTCATCTTTGTCCAAGATTATTTAACTGACGCATGTTTTGCTACTACCGCTTTCCTGACCGAAGTCTTTTTCGCATTTTTCCTTTTGGCTTTTACTGCTTCCTTTTTCTTATTCAACGCCTTGATTGTTTTATTGAATTTTTTTATCACCGATTTCACTGACTTCTTAATTGCCTTTTTCGTTTTTGCGACAGCATTGTGGTCGTACTTAGCAAGAACGCTTTTAATTGCAGCCGTCAGGTCATTTTCAAGTTTCTTTTTGGTTTGCTTTTTCATATTGAGATTTTATGTGGCAACAATAAATATATCGGACCTTGTTATCGCAGTAAATCTTTAGAAAAATAAAATAGGAAAAAAATAATTTTGAAATAGTAATGTATTGTTAACATAGAATTTACACTAACTTTTCCTACGGAATGACGAAAAAGGTAATGAAAATAGTACCGGAGATGAAAAATAATCCATCAGCAGGAGTGATGAAACCGACAATGAAATGCCATTAAAAAACAAACTCTGCCGGGCAAAAATTGATTTCTGATAATTAAAAATACCTACCGTAAAACAATGACTGGAACAACTTTTTCAGGATTATTTTTCTCCTCTCCGCTAGCCCTTAAAAAATAATTGCCCGGTGGGACTTCCTGTATATTGATTTGATTAATTTCATTCGCATGAACGACATGTGCGGGCAAAATCAACCTGCCTTTCAAATCAATGAGTTCAAACGTTACATTTTTACCGGATAAAATATTCATCCTGTCAGAAATGGGATTGGGGAAAACCAAGATTGACGACTGACCGTTGTTCCCTCCTGAAAAATGAATAGAAACAATTTCTGAATATTCCGAACTTCCGTCAAAATCAACCTGTTTTATCCGGTAGTAAATGATCCCGTGAAGAGGTATTTCATCAACAAAAGCATAATGATGTACAGAAGTGGAATTACCTGCTCCATCGGTTTTTCCTATCACAAACCAACTGTCACCGGCAACAGATCTTTCCACGTCAAAAAAATCATTGTTGATTTCCGAAGCTGTACTCCATTCTATTTGAACTCCATCATTGGTCTCTCTTGCTGAAAAATTTATCATCTCCACAGGAAGGGGACTACTCATCAGGACTGTTACGGAATCAAATGATGTGCAGCCACCGGCTGTTGTTACAGCTATCGAATATGTTCCCGGGGTTGTTGCATAAATGGTCGGGGAAGTATCACCTGTAGACCATAAATAAGTAAGTCCGTCACCAACCGGGGCTGACAGTGCGACTGAGTCTCCAAAAGCCAGGTTCAGTGGTCCTCCAGGGGTTATCACTGCGGGAGGTAAAGGAGAAATAAAACTGTAGCTGCAGGTATCACCGTTAATGTAAACATGGACCGTATTAAAATCAGCTTCAGTGATCGTATTCACCGTTACATCAAAAAGCACAGATATAACCGGGGTATCATGCGGCATTGGTAACATACTGAATGAAGTTAAACGCAGTGTGCTGTCGGCGGGATTAAAGTACGCAGATGCATTTACACCGGGATAATTGCTCACAATGGAGTTGTAGGTAATTTTCAAATGATCGAATTTCATTGAAAAGTCAACAGCATAAACAGTGTCATCTGATTTGAATGAAACCGGGACAAGAAAAGAATTTCCGATACAGGAAGCATGTGATAAATCAAAAATCACGGTGTCTCCCACATCAATTGTTTGCGCCCTTGCAACCAATGAAGCGGAAATAAGAAATAGCAATAAGATCTTTTTCATTACTAATATTCAGGGGTGTGAAAGTACCTTGTACAACTCCTACAGGTGATTTTATGGAGTTAAGGTTACAAGAAGTTTTTGTGAACGATTTGTTCTGTTCTTAATAATATTTTCCTGGACATACCTGCTGAAACAATGACGAATTAGGAAAATAAAAATGTTTTGTAATCGCCTGAATCAGGGAAGCAGCAGAGGAATGATTTATCTTATTGACAACTCATATTATACTGCCCCAACAGCTCCAGAAAATCCTTCACGTCAATAAACCCATCCGGAATCAGATCCTCGGGGCAATTGGGGCATAACGAATTATAGATCAGGTTAAGAAGTGAAAAATCAGTGTTGTCAACTACACCGTCTGCATTGATGTCCCCAGGCAACAATTGAACTGTCAGAATTGCTGAGCTGTTTGTACACACAGAGAATCCCGAACAGTTGGTAATTATACACTGGTAAATTTTTCCATTAAGCCCTGCCGATGGATTGGTGATCGTCAGGGTAGCTGTATGTGTGCCGCTGTAACTTCCGCCGTCATTCAATGCAACTGAATTTTCCTTCCACCTGTAAGTCAAAGGACCTGTACCACTCACGTCAACCGTGAATGATGCAGTACCTGATCCCTGGCAAACAGCACTTGGACTTACAGGCTGGTTTGCAATTGCAACAGGCAGACAAATGCAATTCGCATGAAGATGATTCCGCTGCACTTGTGCAAAGGAATCCCTCAATGAAGCAAAAAAGAAAAACAAAACAATTAGAAAAATACCGGTATAAATCCTCTTCATCTTTCGGGAAATTAATCTCAGCGAAGGTGAAAATTGCTGTGGGAATTCAAGCCATGCTCATATTATCACATTGTTACTAAATCATTAATGGTGTGTTAGATTCCGAAAGGTTTTCCAAACCATCATGGAAAACTTAAATGAAGTACATGTCTGCCTCTTCCGATTTGCTGTAGCTGACATGGACTTTGCCGCAACGGGTGCATTTCCTGGCCGCATCATAAAGAAATAAATAGTTATCCGAAACGTTTTCCTTATAGTTTCGATGTTTCCAATTATGTCCGAAAAGTTTGCAAATAATTTTTTTCATGTGTTTAAATATATTCGCAAATAAACTGCTTCAGTATTAACATGTAATAAAGGGAATGCTAAAAATAGGTTTCCTGATTGCGAAAACGGGAATTTCAAAAAAGGAATTTAATTGATGATAACCTTTTTAACAACAACAAAATTATCATTGAATAATTTTACCATGTAAACTCCACTGGCAATTCCGGTGGTATTAATCTGCAGCAACCGGTTGGCATCAACATCGGCCCGGAAGAGAACCTGTGATCCATTTAGATCAAGTAACTCAACGGTACCGTTCTCGCCCGGATTAATATTCAGCGATCCTGACGATGGATTCGGATAAACGCTGATTTGCGCACCACTATTTTTCATTTCAGAAACTTCGTCCGATATGCATTCGATCACTTTTACACTGCATGGATCTCCATTCAGGTAAACCTTGATTGAATCAAGGTCATCACTGCAGAGATAATGACCCATCATATTCAATCGCACGGAAACAAGTGGTGTATTGTGGTCAATATCCTGCAAACTATAGGAAGTAAAATAAAGTATTCCCATCGTAAGGTTATAAACAGGTTGCAGGTAGGTGGTGAGATTGATGAT
>CAYHHK010000115.1:8186-12529 GCA_964356415.1 uncultured Flavobacteriales bacterium | reverse complement strand
GTCAGGTACATCAAGCACAATTTCATACTTCTTCCAGGAAGTTGTACCAGTAATTTTCCTGTCTTTCATATTGTCGATTGAAAGTGGTTTTTGAGAACCTGTTTGGTCGATGCGGAGCCATAAGCCGGCCCAACCGGTTACATTTTCAGATTTCAAGAATCCAGTCATCCGGACACGCTTGCTCATAAATTTATCAGGCTTGCTTTGCTGCATCAGGGTTCCAAAACCTTCTATCTTTTCTTCCACAGATTTGATCGTTGCCGCATTTTTTCCGTCTTGTCCGGAACCTTTGTCAATACCCATCTCATAACTGTTGGGTTTGTTTCCGGCTTTAAACCAACCCACCGGCAAATCAAATGACAAGAAGAATGCTGTTGCTGACAGCAGTAACAGATATTTCATTGCTAAATTTTTCATTGTTTACTATTCAATTTAAAATATCAGGGAGGAACAATATTAATAAATATATCCGAAGCCAGGCATGAATGTATCTAACTATGAACCTGTACTTTCCCGATTAATGGGAATGTCAGGAGCTGTTGTATTGGCTTCAACCTAATTCTCCGATCTGTATGTTGTGGCTCAGTTTTATTTGCAGGGATTTTTCTATCGCTCTGATCCAGAAACTCCGGGACGGGAAGAAGTCGCAATGACAGGCTAAGAGAATACTAACGGTTAGCAGATTTGCGATGGGCGGGATTTTTACCACTAATGTTAATGCGGCGCACGAAACCCCGCCTATGCAAATGTGTTGTTAGGCGCAATTTGAATTTCAGTTCAAATACAATTTATTAAAATCATAAATTATATCTTAACACCAAAGATATATCCCACCAGTGCTGATAAGCCCATTGCAATTGTCCCCCAAATAGTAATTCGTAAAACAGCTTTTTTTATACTTGAACCACCTGTTTTGGCCGCAGTTGTTCCTAATACAATTAAAAAAATAGTTGTGGAACCATATAGCCAATATTCCAGTCCTTTTATTGGTGCAAAAAGTATTACTAAAAGAGGTAATACTCCTCCAACGGTAAATGATGCTCCTGATGCAATTGCAGCTTGTATAGGATTTGCCTGGCTAATCTCGTTTATACCCAGTTCATCACTAATGTGTGTTCCCAATGCATCTTTCTCTGTCATTTCAATGGCTACTTGCATTGCTGTTTCTTTTTATAGTCCCCTTTTCTCATAGATCTGAGCTAAAATATTTAACTCTATATCTGGCATTTCTTTGAGTTCTTTGATTTCTCTTTCAATGTCCGCTTTTTCTGTGTCAGTTTGAGAACTTACAGAAACATATTCACCCGCAGCCATAGACAATGCACCGGCTACAAGTCCGGCGACTGTTGCTAAAACAATAGGTTCTCTTGTTGAACTTGCGGCAGCAACTCCTATTGCAAGACTTGAAATAGAAATTATTCCATCGTTTGCTCCTAAAACAGCGGCTCTAAGCCAGTTGCTTCTGTGTATATAAAGGCTGTCTAAGTAGTTGTTAATTGTTATCATTGTTTTGTTGTTGTAGTGTAACGATTTGCGAGTTTAAGAAGTGCGGGATTTCGGAGCAATAAACTGTCCGCCAACACAAATGTTTGATTGAAATACAACAGTTCAATTACCCTCGTCACCTCGCATTTCATTAAACCCGCTGTCATGCGTTCGTGCTACTCTGTCCACGAAGCACTTCTATTAATTCTTTACTATTCATTTCTTCTGCAAGTTGCAACGCTGACTTTCCGCTTTCATCCTTTTGTGTCAATCGCAAAATTATTAACCCACCTTCGCCTGCTGATAAAGTCATTAGTCGTTTTACTTCTTCAATGTTGTTTGACTTAATAGCTGAAATTACTTTTTAACCAGTCGTAACACCAAGTTTAAATTTGTTTGCATGGCCAAACGCTTCATAAATTTCATCCTCTTTATCCATTGCTACTGATGTTTAATTTCTACACGAAAATTTATCCGTTTAAAATCTTTGTCGTTTGGGTTGTATAAAGGTCTAACAATTTTGTTTGTTTCATCTAAAATTACAAGTTCCATCATTTTTTTGATTTCGTATTTTCTCCATCTGTCCCCTTGTCTTTTGTCAACAGGTTTACTTGAATAACCGCCAACGAACCAAGCTCGTAATGCAAATGTTCCTTCTTCTAAATGTGTTTGATGTTTACTATAAAGCTCGCCAATTAAATAGGGCTCTGCTATTCTATTCTGCCCGTCATATTTAAACTCAACTAAGTTGGTTCCTTTAATAGCGGAAATTAAGGTATCAATAATCTGTTGTTCTTTCGGTGTCATTGAATAAAGCAAAAGTTAATTTCTTGAAGTAAATTTGAAGTTACGATGTCGCCCAAGCATAACGGTCTCCGGCTTGGCGGGGGCAGGCTGCCCTAACCTAATCCCGATTACGGAGACCTCTGACATCAAATATACCTTTTTGTTTTATTAGAACGATAACAGCCTGCTCTCGCTAAGCCGGTGTTATAGCCAGTGCTTAGTTACTTTTTCTAGATTTTGCCCATTCAAAATATAATTGCTCATATTTCTTATGTAAAACTATCGTATCTAATCCAAGTTTAACTAGTTCATCAGAGCTTACCTTTTTCTTAATCTTAAAGAAAGGGCCAAATACTTTTTCCTTGTAAGAATTGACGTATAAATCATCCAAAGCTGATCGTCTTGGTGTATCTGCAAAATAAGAGTAATTATCTTTTTCTAAGAATTTAAGAACGGGTGACTTAATGGTAATAGAGTCAAAAATGACTACTGTATAATAAAATACATATAAAGATAATGGTATGATGACAACTACTTTTGCGAACTTTAACAAATATCGAAGGGACTTTTTCGTAACTCCTTTTCCTAACTTAATGAGAATTATTAAGAATGGTAAAAAAATATAAAGTGGTTTGGGAGCAAAGATGATAGAATTAAGAATTTTGTTTTGGAGTTGAAACGCATCAGGTGTCATGTAAAGCATAATACAAACTAAAATAAGGATGATCGTCCAAATGTTTACTTTGATAAATTCCTCCAGTTTTTGTCTACTGCTCATCAATTTAGTTAAACTATTCTAGCATTGGCTATAACGTTTTGCAGCTACAAGAAGTTGGCGATTTTTACCACAAATGTTGATGCGGAAAACCGAACTTCCTTTAACCACAAATGTGTCTGCGGAGCACGAAACCGCCAATTTCTTGTAGGTGCTGTTAGCGGTTCGGTTTTATAATTTGTCTGTCAATTCTTGTATGAGTTGTTGTTTCAATTTCTTTTTAATTTCTGGTGCTTCCATTTGTAAATATTCAAGTCCGACAAATGAATTTCCTTGTTTTCTGTTTTGTCGTGGTTCAATACTTTCAATGAGAATAGCCTCTAAAATGTCGCCCAAATTTTGAATTGTAAAGTCTTTGAATTTTACGTTTAAATTTAGCTTTGCGTCCTCCGTTACTGGGTAAAAACCAAACCAACTAAACCTGTCCCAACGACCTGCAAGTCTGTCTGTCGTGTGGTCTTTAAGTCTTTTGCCAAGTGGTTGTTCAATCGCTTGTCCAACGTAAACAGTTTCTCTGCTGTCGTGTAATAAATAAATTCCGATTTGGTCTTTAAAATTTACTTCTGTCGCACCGATTTGTTGAATGCCTAACAAGTCTGGCTGTGATTTCCAGTGAACAAGATTTCTGTTCCAATAAATTCCGAAAGCATTTATTATTTTATGAGTGTCTTTCGTTACAATTTTATCGTTTACAATTTCAGGTTCACTTTCGTCTGTGTCGTTGTCTTCTGTTTGATTTAAATACTTGCGTAAAATGTAATAGCCTTTATCTGTTTTCGCAAAGATTGATTTTTCTTTCTTCGTGTTAATGTCAGTTGTCAAGTTTGCACTTACTGTGTCTTGAGGTGTCGCACCAAGTGCTTTTCTGTAACCTCTTTCAGCAATAAGTTCGGCAATTTCTGTATAATGAAGTTGCTTTTTTTCTTCACTCAATACTTTTTCAATTGCTTCTTTCCATTTTAAATCTGCCATATTTTCTGTCTATTTATGTTGTTTATGTGTGTCGTCCTAAACTGACCGCTAACGTTTTATACAAGGGACTCCCCCACCCCAATACTTCCTCCTATCCCCATACACGCAAATATAGGAGGAAGTTTTATTAAAGGCAGGGGCTTCCTCCTATTTCAATCAGAAAAAAAATGAATTGTCTGCGTTCATGTGGATAAATAAACCTCATAGCCTACAGGATGCTAAACCATATTGCAATTTAGGAGGCAGCGTAATGCTAATTATCGATTGGGATATTATACAATAGCACCGCCAGATTTACCCGCATTTGATTTTGAGGAGCAGATTC
>CAYHHK010000115.1:0-8086 GCA_964356415.1 uncultured Flavobacteriales bacterium | reverse complement strand
TTGTTCCGTCAGCAAACGAAACAACCTTTGCAATGCCCAGCGAATGCAATACGTGCCGCTCGTACAACTGGTCAATATCCTTCCTCGAAATGACGTTGATCTTTTCATTCCATTCTTTATAAAGCGGAAAGAGCATATCAAACTGCTCCAGTTGTATTTGGGAAAGTCCGGGAAAATATTTCAGTATTAAATCAACGCCTGGATTCATTTGGCAAATGTAACAGCGAAAAATGATTACCCGGAGCTATCAAGCCACGAATTTCACTAATTACCACAAATTGATGCATCTTTTAAATAATGATTTGTGAGAATTCGTGATCCCGTCCTTATTTGTCGGGGGCATTCGGGATAGCGGCTAATGATTTGATGCAAGCCTGAAGCTCCGAAGTAGTCCTTTGAAAGAGCTGCGAGGTATCTAATTACAAAAAACAAATTGCCACAGATTCACAGATTTTATACAATCATAAAATCAATCTGTGAATCTGTGGCAAATATCTTTCACCTCGCTTGAGGCGAGACGAGGAATTCTTTAGATTAAATTTTTTCCTGGTCAGTTTTCAAAATCTGATACAGAAATTCACGCGCCCTGAAAAGCTGGGCCTTGACAGTTCCGAGCGGAAGCTGAAGTTCAGTAGCAATTTCATCATAGCTGCGCTCCTGAAAGTAACGGAGTTCAACGAGCCGGCGGTAGCGGGGTTTTAATTTGTCTACCACTTCATGCATGAGGACTGCTTTCTGCTTTTTGATCATCCGTTCTTCGGGATCAAGTGTGGGCGATTTGATCTCAAACTGCATTTCAGAACCGTTCTCGCTTTCAATACCCTGGTCAATGCTGAACGTCATCTTTCTTTTCCTGCGGATGAAGTCGATGCAATTGTTGGTGGCGATCTTAAAAAGCCATGTAGAGAAAGCATAGTCCGGTGTGTACTGATGCAGGTTCTTAAATGCCTTTCCAAAAGCTTCAATGGTGAGATCATCAGCGTCATCCCTGTTATTCACCATTTTCAACAGCATGAAATAGATCGAGTCTTTGTAGCGCTGCATCAACTCTGCATAGGCCTTCTGGTCCCCCTTCATGGCATGCCCTACAAGCTTAAAATCTATTTGTGCTTTCTCTGATAAGTTCGGATTTACTTCCATGTTTGATTTTTAGTGAATAATGAAGAGAGATAAAATAGCGGTTGCAAAAACGTATAAATAATTTCGTGGACTGGATAAATCCACATCAAATCATTTTCTTCCAGCTTCTTTGCAGCGCCAAAACTGATCGCCCATTGCATCATCAATTTTATGCCATAAAGTAACAGCACTGCCTTCCACTCAAAACGAAGTATCAACAAAGTTATCAAGAGCAGAAAGAAGATAAGATTGGTCATTCCCAGCAAGCCAAGCTGAAACTTGTGCTTCCCTTTGTAATACTTTGCAGTGGTTCCATGCCTTGACTTTTGCTTCATCCATTCGCCAAAGGATTTTTTTCCCTCAGTAAACGTAAAAGACCCGGGATTTATTTGTAAAGCTGTATTGACCCGGTTAGCATTTTCATTTACAAACAGGTCGTCGTCTCCGCTCAGGAGGTGGTTGTGCCGGGCAAATCCCTTTGTGCGAAAAAACATGGCCTTCTTATAGGACAGGTTGCGGCCTACGCCCATGTATGCATTCCCCGACATTGCGAAGGAAAAATACTGCATGGCTGTTTGAAAGACATCAAAACGGATTAGCCGGTTCAGGAAGCCTTTCTCCTTTTCCGTTGCTCCATAGCCCAGTACGATCTCGGTATCTTGTGCATAGCTGTCCTGCATCAGGGCGATCCAGTTTTTTCCTGCCGGTTTGCAATCGGCATCTGTGAAAAGCAATACTTCATTCTTGGCGGCTTTTATTCCGAGCGCAACGGCAAACTTTTTTCCATGCCTGTATTTGTCCTGCTCCGGAATGGTGACAACCTTCATCTGCGGATACACCAATTTCTGCTCTTTGAGAAAATCTTCTGTTTCATCCCATGAACAATCATTCACAATGATCACTTCAAAGTCGTGATAGGCCTGCTCCATCCAGAGTGGCAGGTGCTTGCGCAGGTTGTTCACTTCATTCTTTGCACAGATGATCACTGACACAGGCTGCCTCAAACCCTGCTTGTCTTTTGCCTTATAAAAAGAAAGCTTTGTAAAAGTGAACAGGTAAAAAAGCAGGTGGATAACAGCGCAAGTGATGCATGTTATCCAAAGGATCATTGATATTGTTTCGGGAATCATAAAGCGGAAGCTGCGGCAAATGTATCTGCATGAGCTGTGGCAGAAGGGGATGGGACGGGGAAATATGAACGCTGCAATGTTGATATGGTACGAAGTACTAAGTACGAATATGTACGAATTTACTAAGTGCGAACAACGATTGGTGCGAATAACGAAACGATACGATACGAATAAACGAATATACGAATTTGCGAATTACGAACGGTTAACGGATAACAAACGCAACTTCAATCACCCATTTTCGAAAAGCGCATCACGGCCCATTGGTTCATTGCATCGCTATTCATAAATTGAAAGCCATTGGCTGCAGCGGAATTTTGAATTACCTCCATGTCTGACTCGTAAAACCCACTGAAAAGAATTTGTCCGCCAGGAGGTAAAACGGCTGCATAAGCCGGCATATCTTCCAGGAGTACATTGCGGTTGATGTTTGCAAGAATGATGTCGAAGTGTTTCTCTTTAAGCGCAGAGGCATCTCCTTTTATAGCTTCTACATTATGGACATTGTTTCTGGCGCAGTTTTCAATTGAGTTCTCTACAGCCCAATCATCTATGTCAATGGCCAGGATGCTTTTCGCACCCTGCTTTGAAGCAAGGATCGCAAGCAGGGAAGTTCCACAACCCATGTCCAGGACAGTCTTTCCATGAAAGTCCGTCTTCAGCATTTCAAGGATCATCAGCGAAGTAGTGGCATGATGCCCTGTGCCGAACGACATCTTTGGTTCAATGATCAGTTCATGCTTCACCCCCGGCCTGCTTTCATGAAAAGGTGCACGGATATAAACATCTCCAATCTGCATGGGCTCAAAGTTCTTCTCCCATAGTTCATTCCAGTTCTGCTGTTGAATTTGAGAAACAGAATAGCTGATGTCGGGAAATTTAGATATCACTTCTTCTTCGAGCTTAGCTTCGTTATAATTCCCTTCCCCGATAAATGCCTTTAGTCCATCAGCAGTTTCCTCAAACATTTCAAATCCGGCTTCAGCCAGATATGCAACCAGGATTTCCTGCTTTTCAGCATCAGCATCGTAGAATTCAACGGCCTTATAATTCATTTGTGTAAATATAGTTATTCCGTCAGTAACAAATGGATACATTCGTCATTCTGGCGGTGATAAATATCATAGACTGACAAAGTGTTCGATGTACCTTCGTGTTGTTGGTGTGGCTGTGTATTTGTTGAGTAGTTGATTGGTTGACTAGGTGATTAAGTGATTAGGTGATTAGGTGATTAGGTGATTAGGTGATTAGGTGATTAGGTGATTAGGTGAATTCGTAATTAGTAAATTAGTAATAATTAGTATTTCGTACCCATGAATTTAAACAACTTTACCATTAAGTCGCAGGAAGCTGTGCAACAGGCGCAGCAGCTGGCGGCGAATAATGAGCAGCAAAGCATTGAACCGGCACACCTTTTAAAAGGGCTGATGGAGGTAGATGAAAACGTCATTCCATTTATCCTGAAAAAAGTCAATGCCAATGTCAACAACATCGTGAACGGTGTTGACACACTCGTAAAGAGCTATCCACGCGTTTCAGGCGGCAACCAATACCTCTCTGATGACGGCAATAAGGCATTGCAAAAAGCGGTGACTTATCTGAAAACGTTCGGAGATGAATTTGTAGCACTTGAACATATTTTCATGGGCATTCTCCATGGGAAAGAAAAAACCGCTCAATTGCTGCGCAGTGAAGGCGTGAATGAAAAGGATGTGGTCTCTGCCATCAAAGAATTGCGCAAAGGAGAAAAGGTAACCAGCGCAAGTGCAGAAGAAACCTATAATTCTCTGAACAAATATGCCCGCAACCTGAATGAACTTGCTCGTGGCGGGAAGCTGGATCCGGTGATCGGCCGCGATGATGAAATAAGAAGGGTGCTGCAAATCCTTTCACGCAGGACAAAGAACAATCCCATACTGATCGGTGAACCGGGTGTGGGTAAGACTGCCATAGCTGAAGGACTTGCGCACAGAATCATCAATGGTGATGTGCCTGAGAATCTGAAAAGCAAGCAGGTGTATTCGCTGGACATGGGTTCGCTGATAGCAGGAGCAAAATACAAGGGTGAATTTGAAGAGCGGTTGAAAGCGGTTGTGAAAGAAGTAATCAGCGCAGAAGGTGATATCGTACTTTTTATAGATGAAATACATACCCTTGTTGGTGCGGGAGCAGGAGAAGGCGCCATGGATGCTGCCAACATCCTGAAGCCGGCATTGGCCCGCGGGGAACTTCGAGCCATCGGTGCAACAACTCTGGCTGAATACCAAAAATACATTGAGCGTGACAAAGCACTGGAAAGACGGTTTCAGAAAGTACTTGTTGAAGAACCGGATACGCAGGATGCCATTGCAATCCTTCGTGGTTTGAAAGAGCGTTATGAAACGCATCATAAAGTACGAATTAAAGACGAAGCGATCATTTCTGCAGTGGAGTTGAGCGAACGTTATATCAGCGACCGTTTTCTTCCCGACAAAGCCATTGACCTGATCGATGAAGCAGCTGCAAAATTGCGTCTTGAAATAGATTCCGTTCCTGAAGAACTGGACGAGATCAACCGCAGAATTATGCAGATGGAAATAGAACGTGAAGCCATCAAGAGAGAAAATGACAAGAAGAGGCTTAAAGAACTGAATGAAGAAATTGCCAACCTGACCGATCAGCGGAACCAGGTGAAAGCAAAGTGGGAATCTGAACGGACAATTGTCACCCAGATCCAAACCACCAAAGAGAGTGTAGAAAATTATAAGGTCGAAGCTGAACAAGCTGAACGTGCAGGCGATTATGGAAAGGTAGCTGAGATCCGTTATGGAAAGATCAAAGAAGCAGAAAAGAATCTGCACGACCTTGAAAAACAGCTTGCAAAACAACAGGGAGAGACTGCACTGATCAAGGAAGAAGTAGATGCAGAAGATATTGCAGAAGTTGTTTCACGTTGGACCGGCGTTCCTGTAAAGCGGATGCTTCAAAGTGAGCGTGAAAAATTATTGCACCTCGAAGAGGAGTTGCACAAACGCGTGGTCGGACAGGAAGAAGCGATTGCTGCTTTGAGTGATGCCGTGCGCAGAAGCCGCGCAGGATTGCAGGATGCGAAGAAACCGATCGGTTCATTTATTTTTCTTGGGACAACAGGCGTTGGTAAAACCGAACTGGCCAAAGCCCTTGCAGATTTTCTCTTCAACGATGAAAATGCAATGACGCGCATCGACATGAGTGAATACCAGGAGAAGCATTCTGTTTCAAGGCTGATCGGTGCGCCTCCGGGATATGTGGGTTATGATGAAGGCGGACAACTGACGGAATCTGTGCGCAGACGCCCTTACTCTGTTGTGCTGCTTGATGAAATTGAAAAAGCGCATCCTGATGTGTTCAACATTTTGCTACAGGTACTTGATGATGGTCGTCTCACAGATAACAAAGGACGCACGGCCAGTTTCAAGAATACGATCATTGTGATGACATCGAACATTGGTTCACATATCATACAGGAAAACAGCCAAGGCCCCCTAGCCCCCGAAGGGGGGAAAGAAATGAGGAAAGTAGTGGGAAAAGAAGGGGGAAAGGAATCCGACAAAAATTGGAATACAGTTAAAATGAAAGTGTTTGAACTTTTGAAGAAAACGATGCGTCCCGAGTTCCTGAACAGGATTGATGAGATCATTATGTTCACTCCGCTTTCACGCGAAGAAGTAAAAGAAATAGTTGAACTGCAACTGAAGCAACTTCAAAAGTTAGTGATACAAAACGGGATGACAATTAGCTTTACGCCTGATGCCATTGACTGGCTTGCACAACTGGGATATGACCCGCAGTTTGGGGCGCGGCCGTTGAAAAGAGTTTTGCAAAAGAAAGTATTGAATGAACTTTCTAAGCAGATCTTATCAGGCAAGGTGAATAAGGATGATTCGATTGAGCTGGATGTTGATAAGAAGCATGAGTTTGTGTTTAGGAATCTTTCAAAGACAGTGGTGGTTTAATTATCGTACCGAAGTCATAATTCAATATGAATCTACCTATTACAAATAATAACCCCATGTCTAATTCAAAAAGCATCTGACAGTCCGACACGCCATGCATTTTTCGACATTGCGGACTCCTGCAGCGTTTTGAAAACTAGCGCAGATTGGGTGAACGAAAGAAAATTTCTACCTTTATATTTGAACATTCACCCATTTTTATTATATGTTCACTAAAAGGGGCTTCGATAGAACAGAATTAGGTTTAGATTCGCATTGAATACATATGAAATCCTTGTTTCATGCCATTATTATTTGGTTTCTACTTTTCGGGGATTCATACGCCCAGAGCACTTTCAAGTATAAGAATCACATAAGCCAAACAACAAGAAACATAATTCCAGCGTTAGGAGGGGGTTATTTTCTTTCAGCAGGGTCAACAGGAACAACAATCGTTCATCTTGACAATGACTATAATTTTATTTGGGAAAAGTCATTAGGATCTGGAACGATATATTCTTTTTCGCAATGTTCTAATGGCGATTTGCTCTTTACAGGTAAAATTGGCTATAATACATTCGTGATCAGAACAGATTCAGTTGTAAATTACATTTGGGGGAAACAGTTTGCACACGGACCTTTCTGGAATGAAGGAAGAAAAATAATTGAACACTCACTCGGTGATATTTATGTTGTCGGAAATTCAAAAGAAATTTATTTAAATGATACTAGCATTGTTCTGATGTTAATGAAACTTGACAGTTCTGGTAACATTTCTTGGGTTCAAACACGCGCTCCTCTGCATTTATCCTATGGAATTGACATTGCAGAATCCACTGATGGTTATATTATTGTAGGAAGCACCAGATTTACATTAAATACCGTTGAGGGAAATATGATGTATTTTAATCCTTCGGGAACAGGCATCTCTACCGCTTGGATTACTGCCTACTCCCCAACAGTTGCAGGCGAACTTGATGCTATTTGTCCTCTTCCCAATGGTGGCAGTATCGCTCTTGCAAGAATTCCAGGAGTACAAAATACCGCTGCTATAAAACTGCATTCTCAAGGTCCATTAGGCACAAGTGGAATCGAAATGGAATATGACTTGCCGAGTCCGCAAATGGGAACCTGGCAAATCAACAATGGCACTATCACACAAACGAATGATAAAGGATTTTCCATAACAGGTAATATTAACGACCCTAATTTTACCCGCCTTATTCTTAAAGTCGACAGTATGCTCATTCCTGAATGGTGTAGATTGTATAAATCAATATCGCCTAGTACATCAAGTACTATAATTCAAGTAGCTGATCGGGGATATCTTGTTGTTTCTAATGACGGCACCAATACAGTTCTTATCAAAACCGATTCTCTTGGACATGCCAACTGCAATGACTCAACCGTAACAATTAATAATTACTTTCAGGGAAATGGCGGAGCGGTATTACAAAATTTTACACTTGGCTTATATCCGCAATTTTCAGTGTACAATTACTTAGTTGCAACAAATGCATTGTGGAACTCCACATGGGATACGATTTGTTATGATATTAACAATCAAATTAATGAAGCGTATTTAAGCCAAATTATTCTTTACCCTAATCCAGCAAGTGATCAATTTGTAATTGACAATTTCCCATTTTCTTCAAAAAAAATAATTGCATTTAACTTTCTCGGGGAGGTGATTTATTATTCTCAAGAAGACAATTTGCATTCCTCAATTAACTGTGGGCAATGGCCTGAAGGAATTTATTTTGTCTTAGTTTCTGATATTTACGGGAAGTGGAATTGTGGGAGGATTTCGGTTGTAAGGTAGGGATTGAATTTTATTAGGCTGGGTTAAGTTCACTTGAATAAACGGATTGCTTCAGTCGTTCC
>CAYHHK010000114.1:10729-12547 GCA_964356415.1 uncultured Flavobacteriales bacterium | reverse complement strand
CGGCCTTCAGCGTGAGCCGGAGTAGCAGCGGAAGACGGGCAGTGTGGTAACTATAAAATGTAACAGTTTCGCTTCTCTTGATTTTAAGTACTTAATTCGGGAGACTGCTTCGTTCCTCGCAGTGACAATTCTTGTTTGGGGATTGTTTGCCAGCGAAAAGCGGGACGGGCTGTTCCTCGCAATGACTACTCCTAATTATAATTCCGCCTCCACCTGATTCCTCAGCAAGTCCTCAATCGTTTCGCGCTTTCGGATGAGGTGTACTTTGTCCTTATAGATAAGTACTTCCGGTGGACGCATACGTGAGTTGTAATTGTTGCTCATGGAAAAACCGTATGCACCGGCATTGCAGATGGCCAGTATATCTCCCTCCCGAATCTCGCTGATCTTACGATCCCAGCCCAGCGTATCGGTTTCACAGATGTAACCCACCACAGAATAAATCCGCGGTTTGTCATTGGGGTTGGAAAGGTTTGCAATGTGGTGGTGCGAATCATAAAACATCGGACGAATGAGATGATTTTGTCCGGAATCAACGCCGGCAAATACAGTGGAAAGCGTTTGTTTGATCACGTTCACCCTGACGAGAAGAAATCCGCACTCACTCACCAAAAATTTTCCCGGTTCAAACCAAAGCTCCAATTTTTTTCCATAGCTCTTGCAGAAATCATTGAAGCGCTGTGAAAGCTCCTTGCCCAATTCCTCAATGTCCGTTACAGCATCACCATCTTTGTATGCTACTTTGAACCCGCTGCCAAAATCAATGAACTCCAAATCAGGAAAACTTTGAGCGGTCTCAAACATCAGGTCAGCAACACGGAGAAAAACGGATGAATCAAGAATTTCAGAGCCGGTGTGAATGTGCAGACCATTAATTTTGATGTTGTAATTTTTGATGATGCGCTCCACATGCCGCAACTGGTAAATGGAAATGCCGAATTTCGAATCAATGTGACCGGTCTGAATATGGGCATTCCCGCCCGCCATGATATGCGGATTCAGCCGTAAACAACAAGGTACTTTATCACCGTAATCATGACCGAAGTGTTCGAGTACGGAGATGTTGTCAATGTTGATCTTCACACCAATTTCAACGGCTTTTTTCAATTCTTCGAAAGCAACGCCATTCGGAGTAAATAATATTTCTTCAGGAGTAAAACCTGCAAGTAAACCTAACTGAACTTCCTCAATGGAAACTGCATCAAGCCCTGAACCCAGTTTTTTCATCAGCTTTAAAATTGCCTGGCTGGAATTAGCCTTCAGTGCATATTTTATTTTCAGTGAAACGGTACTGAATGCCGATGTGAGCTTTTTGTATTGGCGCTCGATAATGTCACCGTCATACAAATACAATGGCGTACCGTATTGTGTACAAAGTGATGTGAGTCGGCTTGCGTTTTCTGATAAATAATTATTGAGCTCTTCCATTGAATTTTTGTCGTAAAAAGATTGTACTATTGAAGTTCAAAAGTAATCTAATATGAAACGCGTCACATCTATCGGAGGAATTTTTTTCAAGTGCGAAAATCCTGAGCAGATCAAGGAATGGTACAACAGGCATCTCGGAATAAAAACCGATGCATACGGAACCTCTTTCGAATGGCGTAAGAGCGACAAACCGGAAGAAAAAGGATATACAGCATGGAGTCCGTTCAAGGCAGACACAAAGTATTTTGATCCGTCACCGAAGGAATTTATGATCAACTACCGTGTTGAGAATCTCGAAGAACTTGTGCAAGTGCTTAAAAGTGAAGGCGTGCAGGTGGTGGATGAGATTGAAGCCTTCGACTTCGGAAAGTTTGTACACATCATGGATCC
>CAYHHK010000114.1:0-10629 GCA_964356415.1 uncultured Flavobacteriales bacterium | reverse complement strand
TGGTGGATGAGATTGAAGCCTTCGACTTCGGAAAGTTTGTACACATCATGGATCCCGAAGGGAATAAAATTGAATTGTGGGAGCCCAAGGATAATGAGTTCGAGAAGATGCTGAATGTGGTGACCAAATAACTCCTGAAATTGAAATTATGCCCTCCGCGTGGACAGAAAAATCTACGCGTATCTTTGTGCCTTCTTATGTTTTCATTTTTCAATTCGAAATTAAAATCATCGTGTAGCCAACAGCCAATCACCACGGAATCACAGAGGGCCACAGAGGTATTTGGCCGTGTCCCGCAGCGCCGTCGGCAAGCCTTGCGCCTCCGCTAAAGCTACAGCGGCATGCGGATGGCGGCCGATGGATAGCTATCGGGACTCCGTCTCCGTGGTTATTACTCCGGTTGTTAAATGGTCTTTTTTGATGCTATAGTTATTGTTTTCATGATCGCATAAAACCCATACCTTTGAACCTCAAAATTCTTAAATCATATTCCTATGAATCGCAAACATAATTTCGGTGCCGGTCCCGGCATATTACCTGAATCAGCATTACAAAAAGCGGCTGCAGATATCCTGAACTTCAATAATTCCGGAATGGGTGTTCTTGAAATCTCACACCGAAGCAAGGACTTCGAAGCCGTTCTTCAAAAAGCAAAATCACTGGTGAAAGAATTATTGAAAGTTCCTGATACCCATGAAGTGCTTTTCGTGCAGGGTGGTGCAAGCACGCAATTTGCCATGGTTCCAATGAACCTGCTGAAAAAAAAAGCTGCATATATAGACGAGGGCGCATGGAGCAACAAGGCTATCAAGGAAGCAAAACTTTTCGGTGAAGTATCTGTACTTGCCTCCAGCAAGGACAAAAACTATTCTTACATGCCGAAAGGATACACGATTCCGGCTGATTGTGACTATTTCCATATTACGTCGAATGAAACTATTCATGGCACGCAGGTTAAGGAATTTCCTGCATCACCTGTCCCTGTTGTCTGCGATATGTCATCCGATATTTTTTCGCGTCCCGTTGACGTTTCTAAGTTTGATCTTATCTATGCCGGAGCTCAGAAAAACATGGGTCCATCAGGCGTTACTATGGTGATCATAAAAAAAGACATTGTTGGCAAACACGGAAAAACATTGCCAACCATGCTCGACTATAAAACACATCTAGAAAACGATTCTTTATATAACACGCCTCCTGTATTCGGAATACTGATGATCATGTACACCCTTGAATGGCTGAAAGAAATTGGAGGAGTAGAAGGTATGGAGAAAATCAACAAACAGAAATTTGACCTTTTCTATGGCGAAGTTGACAGCAATCCGATGTTTGTCGGCACCGCTGCAAAAGAAGACCGCTCTCCGATGAATGCATGTTTCTTATTAAATAACAGCTCCCTCGACGAAGAATTTCTGGCAATGACGAAAGCTGCAGGAATCATCGGTATCAAAGGACACCGTTCAGTCGGTGGCTTCCGCGCAAGCATGTACAATGCTCTGCCACTTGAAAGCGTTAAGGTTCTTGTTCAGGTGATGAAGGAATTCGCGAATGTGAAAGCATAAAAATTGAACGCTGACCCCGAAGATTCGGGGTGATGATTAAGATTAGTGATGATCTAAAAATAAAATCATGATAAAAATACTCGCCAACGATGGCATCGATGCTGCAGGAAAGAAAATTTTCGAAGCAGCCGGCTTTACTGTTTCCACTGATAAGGTGGCACAGGAAAATTTAAGTGAAGCATTGAAAAATTTTGATGCAATCCTCGTTCGCAGCGCTACGCAGGTGCGGCAGTTAAATATTGATGCTGTTCCGAATCTGAAACTAATCGGTCGTGCAGGAGTTGGCATGGATAATATAGACGTAAAGTATGCGCGCGAAAAAGGATTGGCTGTGGTGAATACTCCGGCGGCTTCTTCACAATCAGTTGCTGAACTCGTGTTTGCCCATTTATTTACAGGTGTGCGATTCCTCCATGATGCAAATCGCAACATGCCCGCAAGTGATATGAAAGAAACATTCGACAAACTGAAGAAAAATTATTCTGCCGGCATTGAACTGAGGGGAAAAACCCTGGGCATCATCGGCGCCGGACAAATCGGGAAATGCGTAGCTGCCATTGCAGTCGGCCTCGGCATGAATGTAATATTTCACCGCCTCAACAATGAAGATGTAGTTGTTGACCTTGATTTTCATCCTTCCCTCAGCCAGCGAAAAGTTTCCATCACTTTCAAGTGTGTTTCTTTTACCAAGCTCATCACAGAAAGTGATTTTATCACCATGCACGTTCCTTTTCCCAAAGGCAGTGCACCGGTCATTGGCAAAAAAGAATTTGACCTTATGAAACCCGGTGTTGGCATTGTGAATACTGCACGAGGTGGTGTTGTTTCCGAAAATGACCTGCTCGATGCACTCAATTCAGGCAAAGTTGCTTTTGCAGGGATAGACGTTTTTGAAGGAGAGCCCATCATTAAGGAAACATTGCGCAAACATCCAAAGGTGAGTCTTAGTCCGCATATCGGCGGCTCCACAAAAGAAGCGCAGGAAAGAATTGGTATTGAACTTGCGCAAAAAGTGGTGGAGTATTTTAACAGCAAGTAAAGCGCCAACACTAACCCTCCCTAATGGAGGGAGTAGTAAACAGTAATTAGTTTCATCATGAAAAATATTTTACTGGCTATTTTCTTATTTCCACTTTTTTCTTCATCCAGTGATTGGGATTTATTCCCGCTCAATCAGAAATTATTTTTCCTCTATCCCCGCTATATTCCTAATAGCGTTGAAGTTCACATCATGGATTCGGTGAAACCCAACGGAGCGGAAAACATTTTATACTTCCGGAGAAATCTGAATTATGAAAATGCCAGGCATTGTTACCAGGCCATTTACAACAATTTCCCGTTCGGAATGAATGGCTACAACTTTATTGATTCATTGGTTGAAAGAAATGACACCGTATTCTTTGACTCCTATTATAGCATACTCCCGTTTTATTTTTTACCGCGTGCAACACAAGGACAGAGTTGGACCGTAACTTCTGATTATTCAGGCAACGACTACAACCAGATCACCATTACATGTTCTACGATTCAGCAACAAACCTTTTTCGGAATTACAGATAGCGTGAAAATATTCACCATGCAGCCAAGCGGGACAAGCGCAGGACAAACTCCCGTTAACAATTTTGTGATTCGATTGAGCAAGCAACACGGGCTTCTTGAATTTGTTCCTTTCGATCTCTTCATGAATCATCCTTCCAATATTGATTTCTATTCCGTGCCATTAATCGGCATTGATAGTGTGGGCACTATTCATGGATATCATCAACCAGTTCTTCAGGATTATTTTCATCTAAACGTTGGCGATGTTTTGTTGTGGAAAAGAACAGTTATTCCCAACAACGCAATGCTGCCGCCCTGGCAGGAATTCTATCGCGATACCATTACTCAGGTTTTATCATCTCCTGATTCTGTTCTTTACCATTACGACAGAACAATGCTTGATTCTCACCAAGTGATTACTCAACATAACGGACAATTAAACACTTACCGGAAAAATAATTTTAGTGATTTAATGATTTCTCCGCCTTATTGGATAAGTTTTGAAAGAGGTCCATACCTTCCGTGGATTTTGGGAACTTGGTCTGGAATTACCACATGGTGGAGCAACGGTTTATTGCTGAAAACGGATTCGCTAACCAACGATACAATTTCAGAATTTTCTTTATCGACTGATGATACAGGGCTTGATACCTCAACTTGTCAACTATCATTCATAACTGACATGTTCCGCGATTTTAAAATTGATACACGAATGGGCCTAACAAGTTATTGTTTTTATTTTTTTGGATCTGATTGTATAACCCTCTCGGGTGCGGTTATTGATGGCTTGTATTATAATAGCGCGGATTTACCAACAGGAATAAATTCTTTTCTTGACAAAACAGAATTCTCACTTTCACCTAATCCTTTTCACAATTTTGCAAAACTTGAAATCAAACATTCAAATAGTAAAAACTGCGAACTGGAAATCTACAACAGCATGGGAGCTCTAGTTCGTTTTGAAAAAATAATGGCAGGAAATAATCAACAGGAAATAATTATTGAGCGGGGTAATTTAGTTGACGGTTTTTATTTCTATCAACTAACAAATAATGAGCTTAGCACTTCAGGAAAGTTTGTGATTGAATAATCGCACTTTTATTTTTTCGTCACCCATTTTCTTCTCAACTTCCTTCAATATTTCTTCTTCTTTTTCTTAAATCTTTGTTTCAGCCCTGAAAACAAAGAAAACTATCAGGGAAAACCCTTAAAAAGATTTAGGGAAAACCCTCTTTACTGGCATTGCTACATCACCTACTTTTGGTTCATCAAACCTAATTACCAAACCAACTAAACCCAACTTTTATGAATTCAACATGGATTAAAATTGCAATCGCTTATACAGCAGGTATGATTTCCTATGCTGTATTCCAGAATCTTGAGGAATCTGAACGATTGGAAGAGCTCATCTCCCTGAGTAAAGACACAACTGAAATTGATACGGCGTCATTAGTTACATGCGAATGTGTCAATGATCCACGGTATGATGTAATGCCAAAGGAGGAGTCAGGTAATTACCCGATTGATGATTTTTTAACTTGTCAGTCAATGATCAATGGCTCAACCTCACAAACGTCAGGAGAAACAGGTGTTTTAATTGAAAAAAAAGGAGCCTGGTTCAGTAAAATTGCCCTTGACCTGATTTTCTGTCATGCACCTGATGCCAACGGGATATTTGTTTACAAAGGGACAATGCCTGATGATACAAAGGAGCAGATTTTCATCGTAGAAGCTGCCAGAACAAATAAAATAACAACCAGTGATGACGGTTCTTCAACTGTTTATTATTCACGAACGCTATGCCCTAATATCTGCGGCAGGTGTGGTGATTAATAAATTTCAAGTTCTGCAATTGCCTTTGATTGCAATTGCAGAACTAATTTAAACAAAACAGAAATTACAGCTATTCGATACAAATCATTTACCTGATCGCTGTGCCCAATCATTCAATCGTGAAGCTCTGCAGGATAATATTTCTTTCTTTTCTGTGTAACTGGATTCCGTTCAGGACAATGGCGTCAATTCATCTGTCATTTGAATCCATTGCCACAGCGCAAGGGCTGGTACAAAACAGCGTACACACTATCTTTCAGGACAAAAAAGGATTTATCTGGATAGGCACAGAAGAAGGCCTCAACCGATATGATGGCAATCGTTTTACATCATTTAAGCACAACAACAGTCAGCCAAATTCCATATCTGACAATTACATCGTAGAAATTTTTGAAGATCACCTGGGAAGAATCTGGTTAGGTACACGAAACGGATTGAACATATATGATGAAATTTCTAATTCATTTATCCGTGTCCCGCTCGGTAATTTTTCAAAGAATATTTATACACCGGCAATTGCGGAAGACACAAATGGAAATATCTGGGTAGGCACCGATGGGATTGGTTTACTGAAAGTCCGGATTGACTCATCAAGAAAAGTGCCTGCATTTCATGTTACTCAATTTCTAAAATCCGACTCGGACAGTTCGTCGATCCCAAGCAATACGGTTTTTTCGCTCAGAACAGACCTGCTCAATAACTTGTGGATCGGAACCGAAGCAGGACTATGCAAGATTGATGCATCGAATCTTCGCGATTCAAAAACAAAAATTCGCTTTGCACATATCTGCATCATCGAAAATAACAAATGCGTACTTGACAAAGAGCGTGTAAGTGAAATCATCAATCACGGCAATCAGCTTTGGGTTGGTACAAAAGGGAGGTTTATTTATTGCCTTGACTATACCAATCCCAAAAATAAAACCTGGAAAACAATTGCAACCAGGGTTAAATCGATTATTCCTGATGCTGAACCCGTGATCACAGGTATGGCATTTGACAAGGACGACAATCTGTGGCTCACATTTGGTGATGATGGGTTAACAAAAATTACCTTTGAAAAGGATACTGTCATTGAACAACATTTTGTCCATGAAAAAACAAAGTTGAATACCCTTCTCTCTGGTCCATGCCTTACGATCATGAAAGACCGTTCCAACATGCTTTGGATCGGCACCTTGAATGGTATCTCGTTACTCAATCCGCTCAAAGAAAGATTTTATGCAAAAAATTATCCTGTTATCGATCTTGATACAGCTGACTTCAATGTGCAGGCATTTCATCTTGAAGGAAACAGGTTTTACTTTTTTGGAACGGGCGGTTCAGGCCTTTTTATTTTTGACAATGTCCTGAAAAAAACTTCCAGAATCAGCGCACTTTCATCGTTGAATATTTTTTGTATCAACAAGGATGACAAAGGAAATTTCTGGGTAGGCACAAACAATGGACTGGCCTATTTTCAAAACAAAGATTTGTTCATCCAGGAAAGCAACCGCACAATAGTAAATAGCAAATGCAGCGTCCGGTTTTTCAAAAAAAATCCTTCCGACCTCAGCAATTCGTTGCAAAGCAATCTCATTTTGTCGCTGGCGCATGATCACAATGACCGCATCTGGGTTGGCGCAGGACAGGGCCTGTCAAGTATTGATATCAATACAGAAAAGATCTCTCATGTCAACCTCAATCCATACAACACAAGTCTGTTTGACGAACGTATTATCAGAGACCTTCTTGTTGATGCAGAGAACAGGTTGTGGATTGGTACGGACGGAGGATTGTTTCAATACAATCTCTCCAACAATACCTTCAGGAAAATAACAGGCGGAAGTACTGACTCTACTGCATTGCCGAGCCAGCGGGTTGTTTGTCTCCATTCCGATTTTCAAAACCACATCTGGGTTGGAACAAATGGTGGCGGGATTAGTGTTTTCAACCCGGTCACCAATTCATTCCGCACATTTTCAGAGGTAGAAGGACTTGCAAGCAATGGCGTACTCAGTATTCAAAGCGACCCTTCCGGAACATTATGGATAAGCACCAACAGGGGCATTTCAAGATTTGATCCGGGCAAATTACAGGTAATAAATT
Source organism: uncultured Flavobacteriales bacterium (assembly GCA_964356415.1). GTDB lineage: Bacteria > Bacteroidota > Bacteroidia > AKYH767-A > 2013-40CM-41-45 > JAPLDB01. The sequence continues at coordinate 3,607 of CAYHHK010000114.1, read as the reverse complement.
TTGATTCAAGAGGCGAACTTGTTTCAGATCAGTTCAACGAAAATGCTTCTATGATTACAGCAGATGGATTTATTTTCTTCGGAGGACTTAAAGGCTACAACAGTTTTCATCCCGACAGCATCCACGTGAATGGATTGATACCACCGGTCGCACTTACTGATTTCAAACTCATCGACAAATCTCTATTGAACGACAACCCTGAAGCACGCCAGGTTATTCTTTCAGGGATGCCCATCACATTTAATTACAGAGACAATAATTTCTCATTTGAGTTTGCAGCATTGAATTATATCAGTGTTGAAAAAAATCAATACGCAGTCATGCTTGAGAACTTTGACAAGGAATGGGTGAAACTGGGTACACGTAATTTTGTGTCATACACGAATCTTGATCCCGGAATCTATACGCTCAGAGTAAAAGCAGCGAACAATGATAATGTCTGGAATGAAACCGGAATTTCTGTTCCATTCATTATTACGCCTCCGTTCTACCGCACCTGGTGGTTCAGGATTTCTCTCGTCATTGCAATCACACTGCTCGTATATGTTTACTACCGAGAACACATCAGGAGCATTGAGAACAGGAAGGAAAAAGAACTTGCATTGCAGCAAACACAACTGAAAGAACAATTCCTGGCCAATATGAGTCATGAGATTCGCACACCATTAAATGCCATCATGGGTATGACGCGGTTGCTCCACGAAAAAAATCCAAAGCCTGAGCAGATGAAATACCTGAATGCAATCACGCAGTCATCAGATCATTTGCTTGTACTCATCAATGACATTCTTGATTTTTCAAAAATAGAAGCAGGGAAAGTTGAGCTGGAGAATATTCCTTTCAATGTAAGGGATGCAATTAATAACGTACACACTACATTGCGTTTTAAGGCTGAAGAAAAAGGGCTGATATTTTCTGCACACATTTCACCGGAGGTTCCAACAACTGTGATGGGCGATCCGGTCCGTCTCGCGCAAATCCTCATCAACCTTGCAGGAAATGCAATTAAATTTACTGCGAGCGGAAGTGTAATGATCACCTGCAATGCGGAAGAAATCGGCAAGGGGCAATGCAGGATGCGTTTCAGCGTGATCGATACAGGAGTAGGCATTGCCGAAGAAAGCATCGGGAAAATTTTTGACAGCTTCACTCAGGAAAACAGCAGTGTGAACCGTGAATTTGGCGGCACAGGCCTTGGACTTGCCATCTCCAAAAGGCTCATCGAAATGCAGGGTGGTTTGCTTGATGTAAGAAGTGTGAAAGGAGAAGGCAGCACTTTTAATGTTTCTGTTCCTTATCTCATCGCACAACAACAAGCAGAAGTTGCAGTGGTTGAAACGGTCGATCCTGACATTCGTCGTAAGATGATTGACCTAAGGATACTGCTCGTTGACGACAACCATTTTAACCAGCTGGTTGCAATCGATACCCTGGAATTGGAGCTAACCCGTGCAACCATTGATGTTGCCGAAAACGGAGAAGAAGCAATAAAACTTGTTTCAGAAAACAATTACGACATCGTGCTTATGGATGTTCAAATGCCGGTGATGAATGGACTGGATGCCACACGTGCTATTCGCAAATTGTCTTCTCCAAAAAATCAGACACGCATCATAGCAATGACTGCCAGCGCCATGAAAACAGAAGTGGAGCGTTGCTTTGCAGCCGGCATGGATGATTTTGTTGCCAAGCCATTCGATACTGTTGAACTGCTGAAGAAGATGTCGCGATTGGTGGCGAGATTGAAGGTGGTGGCGTAAAACCGGAAATAGAACCAAGAGTCAAGAGGTAAGACTTAAGCAGCAGGTATTCAGAATTTGGCACCTGGGTTTTTGATTCGCCTGTTCAATTGTAGGTTTGGCCAAAATCCTTCTCCTTATAAGATTTTTTTTGTATAGTTTTAGCGGGAGAATTATTCTTCAATTTAATGAGAAAAATCTTATTCGTTTTGTTTTTTAGTATTTCTGTTTTTGCGGAGGGGCAGGTTACGTTTCAGAATTATTATTCATTTTTCGGAGATACAGGCTATTTTAATCCTCTGGATATTCAACAAACAACAGATGGAGGATATATCATTACCGGACAAGCCGGAACAACTTCAATTACTAGTTCTTTGGCATTGCTTAAAACAGATTCATTAGGAAATTCTCAATGGGCAAAACTATATAGTATTTACTGGACATACGGCGGACAAGCATTAAAACAAACAATTGAAGGCGGGTACATCATCCTTGGATCCTTTTACAGCATTTTTGGCGCTGACGACCTTATATTGATTAAGACAGATGCTTTGGGTGATACTTTATGGACGAAAGTAATTGGGGGGCTTGGGCGCGATATGCCGACCGAAATATTGCTGGATTCAGACGGTGGATACCTTGTTGCCGGAACAACCGCAAGCATTGGTACAGGGCACTGGGATATGTTTCTTCTTAAAACCGATTCCATAGGAACTCAACTTTGGTCGAGAAGTTTTGGAACATGGGATTCTCTGCAAGGTATTGCTAATGATGAGGAACTTATTTCGGTTAAGAAAACCCCAGCAAATGGTTTTATCCTGGGATGTAGGGTGCATTACCTTAATAAAGTATACTTAGTTGAATTGGATTCTATTGGAAATATTTTGTGGTCAAAGTTCTATGGCACCAACGTAACTCAATTCACATCCTTGAATGTATTAAGTGATGGTTACATTTTCACCTTCGGAAGCTATCTCGTAAAAATTGATACACAGGGAAATATTTTATGGTTCAATGCTTTTTATCCGCGCCCATTGGATGCTGTCAGAACCAATGACGGAAACTATATATGGTCTAAATATAATGGTATTGCAAAATCCGATTCTCTTGGAAATATAATTTGGAGTAAAGATTTCAATACTATAGGAACCTCTTTCTTTTCTTCGGTTTTACTCAATCAGGCAAATGACAGTAGCTATATATTCTGCATGAATCTTCCAGATAGCAATCAAAATCCGCAACTCGTTATGATTAAATGTGATGGAAATGGAAATACAACCTGCAGTCAAAGTGATATAACCTATCCAGACAGTTCAATTCAACCTTCAATAGAAACACCGGGAACATTAGTTTCAAATGCTTTAATGTTTGAAGCAAAATCTCAATTAGCGATAAACACGATAACCATCGCCAATATTGACTGCATTACGCTTGCATTACCCCTAGATGAAAAGCAACAAATTGAGGTTTTCCTCTACCCAAATCCCTTTCACTCCACCGCAACAATAAGTACCAGTGCACTCCCGATTGCTATCGGGATCACAAGTCACCATGCACAATTAAAAATCTACAACACCATGGGCGCATTAATCCGTATTGAAACCGTAACAAATATTACTTCTTACATATTAAATCGCAACGGCTTAAGCGAAGGACTATATTTCTACGAACTCCAGAACCATGACGGCGGGATGATCGGAACCGGAAAATTTGTGGTTGACTAATTTCATTAATCCCTTGCTTTATGAAGCTCCACAGGGGCGCCCTGTTTGTAGAAACGATATCACCGATAATACCTGAGCTCCGTAGGAGAGCCCTGTTTGTAGAATCAACAACCCAATTTAAACAGAGCTCCATAGGAGCGGCCT
>CAYHHK010000113.1:0-12662 GCA_964356415.1 uncultured Flavobacteriales bacterium | reverse complement strand
TGTTTGGACCCAGATCAGAAGCGATCAATGCTTTTCCATAACTCATAGCCATTAACATAACGCCGCTTTGATATACTTTTCTATAAGGGAGAACCACTGCATCAGCCAGTTGAAAAAGTATATTTCTTTTTTCAGGAGTAATGTAACCGATAATTAATTTCACACGCTCTTTCAAACCATATTTACTGATCAATAACTCATATTTTTTAAATGAATGTCTCCTCATTCTGCCGGCGACTATCAGCCAACATTTTCTATCTGTTTTCGCAAATGCTTCCAGCAATATATCCAGACCTTTTGACTCTTTGATCTGTCCGAAAAAGAGGATACATTTCTTCCCCTGATGTAAATCATTTTCAACTCTGAATTGCTCAACTTTTTCAAAACCTTCAAATATGACATTATAATTCCCATGGGAAATTATCGCAACCTTTCCGCTAAATTCTGACGACAGGTCTTTTTTAATTTCATCATAGCAGAACTTGTTGTGAACAATAATTTTATATGCGAGTTGAAACATTTCGGACTTCCACTTTTTCATTCCCTTATCACCTATCAAACTTTCAGGATCATGAACGATGAGAAATATTCTTGCCTGAGACCCGGCAATTAACCGCATAAAGAACCATTCCAGAAAACCAAACCTGAATCCGTGGAGAATACAATAATCAGTGTCCTTGCTTTTTAATTCAGAAGCCAGTTTGAAATAAGCTATTATCAAGTGGATCAATGAAAACAGATTTTCATGCACCCTGAATCTGAAAACCTTTTTTGATAAATCAGCAGGGCCGGAAAAATTTGAATATACAGATGAGTTATATCCTTCAAGATTCAATGCTTCGCACAAGCCGAGGTCATAGCAATCCATGCCCGCTTTCATTCCCACGTGATCAACAATTGCTATCCGTGGTTTTGCCATAGCTACTTCAGCCATCCTGATAGATCGCGACCCGTCAGCTGCTGAAGTGCAATGATGTCATCACGATATGTTTCGATTAATTGCTGCCGGGTCAATGGATTCATCTTCTTTACTCCGGCTTTCTTAGTATTCATCTTTGAAAATAGCCTCCTGAAATTATTACGCATAGTCTCAGGAAGAGCAAACCACAATTTAAATTTTAATGAACTTTCACTGGTAACCAGCTTACTAAGGGACTTAGACCGCGGAGCAGAACCTTCGTTTTGTCGTTTTACGCTTTTGAAATTCACATTCTCATTCACATCAAGGAATCTGCAAATATCCTTCAGAACCGGAAATGGATCACTATTGAAATCATCGAAATAAATGAAGTGAACATTTTTAAAATTCTCAATGAATGCTTTCACTTGTTCGTAATAGAAGCCACGGTCAACGTAAAAATAATCAAAACTATAATTTTCCTTCATCCGCTCCTTTTCTTCTTTTATTGCCTCGTCAAAATGCAAAGGTTCACGACCGTCGCGCACCCTCCATTTATACTGAGAATATGCACGATCCACAGGGTTTCGGAGTAGGATTATTATTTTTATATCAGCGTAGTCACTGAAGTGCTTTTTTATCGTTGAGATAGATTTTTCAAAGAGGTAGAGGTATGGTGTACTCATCTCACCAATTTTCTGGCTCGCCTCAGCTCTTGAAAATAACTGTTGATATTCATTGAAATTCCGTATTGCAAAAGCAAATCTCCCTTTAATATACTTATTGCCCTCACCTTCAAAAACAAAAAAAGATGGTTCCTTCAATTTTGGCAAAAAGATTTCCGGATGCTGCCGCAAATATGAATGCAAGGCTGTTGTTCCGGCCCTGGCAGTTCCTACAACTAAAAAATCCGGAGTGCGCACGTTTTATGATTGATGAATCGGTTTATTTTGATCTGCAAAATAGTGATATCGGAAGTAATACAGCAAACATACGATAAACATGATACTGCTGGTATCTCTGATATTCACAGCAGTAAAAAACATGCTCAGAAAGAAAAACAGGATCATATATTCACAGGTCTTAAAAAATACATTTTTTGAGTTTACCGCACGAGAGATACTGAATGAAAAATAAAACGGTAGGTAGAGTAATAACGTTCCAAGAATTCCGAAAACAAAAATATTTCCAAGTATTCCTATGTCCACCGGATAAAAATAACCAAGCAAATCGCGCCAGCCACCATTCCACTGGTTACTGATAAAACCATTTCCCAATACAGGATTTTTATCAATGTAAGAGAGAGCAGTATTGAATTCCATGAACCGAACTGCAGAGGATGCCTCATCAGTAGTCTCTCCGAGAAAAACGTTTAAGACATTCTGGTAAAGAACCTGGTATTTTGCAAATAGAGAAGTAAAGCCCAGGGTAAACATTACAAGCACAGATGTTATCACAATAGGCACCCCAATGAGAATATTCCTGACCTTCTCTCTCAAAGTAAAATTACGGATGAAGTAGATCATCAGCACAATTGCCATAACCACCAAAGTTGTCCGGGATTGCAAAAAGAATATCAGATAAAATAAAATCAATAGGACAGGAATATAAAATCGTTTTTTATTTTCTTCCGAAATTTTAAAAAGTGAATAAAACAAAAGCATAATCACAATACCAAACTGAAACCTGTAACGGTACCCTCTGATGGGACTGTAAACAACAAATTCCTGGTCAACAAATCGCTCCGGGTTTACAAATAGAAAAAAAGAATAGAAAATAACAAGCAAAACAAGAGAAATATAAACAAAGGATTTCTCTACCTGCTGCATTGTAACATAACCCCTTTCGAGGAGCGTGATAAGCATAATTCCGGAAAATGAAAGGATCACCGATCGTTGCGCCATAATTCCAAAATAATATGGCTGTTTGAAAACAACAAAGGCCTGATGTGCAGCAAAAAAATTAACGATCACTACAAGCCACATCAATACGTCAAGCCTTGTTATGTATGAATTTTTAAGATTTACAAAAGTATGTATCAGATAAAAAACAGTCAGGACAATAATTGCCAGTGTTGAAAGTGTTTGATGCAGGGTCTCAAGCGGAAGTGTAGCAAAGATCCTGAAAGTAGAAGTATAAATCAAAAACAGGATAAAATAAGCAAGCAAAGGAGAAAAAGCTTTGTTACCATGTTGGATATCTTTCATGCCTGCCGGATTTCTTCAGACTAAGACTAATCTTTCTTTCTCAGTGAATAGAAAGTAAAAAAATTGAATTGCTTTTTCACACTGAAATTACAAAGCAGGTTCCAGATTACCATTCCGGTAACCTGCGCAATACAAGCGCCCAAAATACCATACTCCGGTATTAACAGGTAACAAAAGACCAAATTAATCACTGCAGAGATCATTGCATTGTTCCTCAGGTTTTTTTCTCTGTCTGCCATATTCAGCACCTGTGCAGAAAGACCTGAAAATGAAACGAATAACTGGCCGGCAAGAAGCAATTTCAGTGAAAACTCATTCCCTGTAAAATCCTTTCCAAAAACCGAAAGCACAAGGTGCGGAAATAAGAACAACGGTAAAAACACAATAACAGAAGAAACAAATATTAACTGGGTAGCTTCACGTGACAACTTTTTTACTTCTTCCGTTTTCCCTGATGCAACAGCAGCTGCGATCCGTGGCGATGCAATGCTGTTTATGGCAAGTATTGATATGTTTGTAAATGTTGATATCCGTACAATGGCATTGTAAACACCTACTTCAGCTTCCGCATAATAAGATGCCATGATCAATGTACCGCCCCAGGTCATAACGAGTTGCATTATAGTTGTGATGAACATAGGGGAAGATGTCCGGATCAGTTTTCGGGAATCAATTGAACCGGCGCCCTTGTGTTTATTCATGCTGCTAAACTGAATGAACATATACAAGCTCAAGATTGAAGCAATTGTAATAGAAACAAATTGAATGTAAACAGGGATCAGAATGTTAGTACCAAAGAGCAATGCAATCAATAAAAACATTGTTGCAAGAATTGAAACCGCTGAAGTCTGAAGAAAAGTATATGCGCGAATACGATGCAACCCTCTGATCGACTCACTGTTGACCAAGAGTAAAACAAGCGGAAGAACAAACAATGAATTGATCCTCAATAATCCCGTCAGGTGCGGCTTGTGAAAAAAATCATTGGCAATTACAGGCGACATCATAAAAAGCAAAACTGTAATGACAATGCAAACCGGAATAATGAATCTGAATGATTTCAGGTATACATTCCTGATCGCTCCGAAATTATTTTTAGAATAAAACTCCGCGATGTAACGCATGAGTGCCACATCCATTCCCAGCTTACCAATTACTGATGCAAAACTCAAAATGGCGATACAAATGGAAACAACTCCCAATGCATCAGCTCCATAAAAACGTGAAGTGATAACGGTAACAAAGAAACCCGTCCCCAGTCCGACAACCCTTATGACAAGCGAAAAAAAACTGGCACGGACAAGGTGACGGAATGATTCATCTTTGGAAAATCGTTCTTTCCAATCAAGCAAATTATTTCGCAATAAACCAATCATTCAGCAAATCAGGTTTGTTATAACGAAGCTCCTCCCCTGTCGTATTTGAATATACATTCTTTCCTGATGCCTTTACAATTGCATGCCCTGCAGCAGTATCCCACTCCATTGTCGGAGCAAAGCGCGGATAAATATGTGCCTTGCCTTCAGCGATCATGCAAAGCTTCAAAGAGCTGCCGGATGAAATGCAATCCACATTGCCATGTTCTGCTCTTGCACTGTCAATAAATGCAGACGTTTCGGGGGATAAATGAGAGCGGCTGGCAACTACTGTAAACGTTCCGGGTAAATTCGTCGCATCAAGCTTTAACGCATCTACGGTCTGTTGGGTACTGCTTTTCAAAGAAGCATCACTCACCTTATAAGCTGAAGTACCCACGCTGCCATAAAATAATATGTCAGGAACCGGTTGATAGATCACGCCAAAAACAGAAATGCCGTTCTTTACAAGCGCAATGTTTACCGTAAATTCCCCATTGCGTTTTATAAATTCTTTGGTTCCATCCAACGGATCAACAACCCATAATTCCTTCCATCCGCTTCTTTCTTCGTAAGGAATTACTTTCCCTTCCTCACTTAAAACAGGGATTCCTGTATCCTTCAGCATGTGAGCGATGATCTTATGTGCATTCTTGTCTGCAAGCGTCAGCGGACTTTTATCGTCTTTATGTTCAACGGCAAAAGGAGATTTATATACTTCAAGAATAGCAATGCCGGCTTTAACGGCAGCTTCTAAAACAAGTGTAACAAGTTCAGGGTTCATCATAATAATTGCTTAAATGTATAACGAATTCTGCAGCTAAAAATCACCGGCTAATTATCTTATCAAGGTCACACTGCCTACTTTTTCAATGTCATTCCCTTTCTCATCTTTCGCCTTAAAACGGTAAACAAAGACGCCCATTTCACTGTGATGCCCTTTTACGGTACCGTCCCAGCCATCACCGGGATTCTTCGTCTCAAAAATCACTTCGCCAAACCGGTTGTAGATCTCAAGGGAATATCCATCCAAACCTATAAAATACTCAGCAGGATTAAAAACACTGTTGACTCCACCCGGGTGAAATGCATTGGGCATAAATACTCCTGACTTCCCTTTGAAACAAATTTCATTCGATCGCACTGAATCCGAAAAACCGTATGGATTTCCGGTCTCTTCATAGGCAACGATAAAATAACAAAAATTACCCTCTGTGGAAATCAGATCACGGACGTCATCGGAATAAATGCTGTCGGAAGCGGAAAGCATTGCATATGGGGAAGGATCAGAAACACCATCTACACTTCTGAATATGGCAAATTGAGAAACACCTCCTGGCCAGAATTGGTAACTGCTCCATGAAAAAAGATTCAGATAGTTCTCTGATGAAATAGAATCCACTACAATCGTTCTTGAAGTCTGAGAACTTAAGGCATCATTGCCACAGCTGTCAATTGAAGCCACCCGGTAATACCTTGTATGTTCAGTTGAAACTTCATCTGTGAAATTTATTTCTGACAATCCGGCAAAAGGTTGAGATTGAACAGTAACAAAATTCCCTGCTTCACTATTGGCCCGTTGCAGGTGATATTCTTTTACATCGGCAAGCGGATCAACATACGCCGTTACTGAAACCACATCGTTCGGAAAAACAGAAACACTTCTGATATAAGAATATTGAGGAGCAACAGGCAAATCAGGTGTCACACAAATAACATTCGAAGTCGAGGTTGCATTGATACCGCTTAGCTCAGCAATCACCCTGAAGCAGTAAGTTGAATCTGTTTTCAAATTATTCACAGTAAAAAAAGTACCTGCAGTCAAACCTGCAACAACGTCACCGCCTCCGTTCTCACTATACAACACCTTATACAATGGAGTTCCGGGAGAATTCACATATGCATTCCAGCTAAGTTGAATGGATCCGGAACAAGGATCAACGACACCCTGCAAATAAATCGTCTGTTGTAATGGTTCAGCACCACAAGGATTACCACAGGTATCAATTGCGACAATCCTGAAACCCTGTGAGCCGGCTGTAGCATTAAAAAGAGACGAATAAAAGGTAGATGAAATTCCATATACGGTATCGATTGGAGCAGCCGTATTTCCATCTGTCTGATAGACAACGTAAGCATAGGTGTCATTCGAAGTGCTTTGCGACCAGCCGATCACTGCATTTCCTGTTGCATCAACACTCACTGAATCAATGTGCGGCGCTACCGGAGCTATTCTGTCTGTAAAAAAATCTCCGTCAATAGAAGAAATGGACTTACATCCCGAAGCATCACGCACTTCAATGCGGTAATTTACTGTATCGCCGCAAATAGAAATTTCGTCGAGGTAATTTAAAGTTGATATTGATGCATCCACAGAATCGATCAACGTAAAAATACCTGCCGGATATTCCTTGTATATTAAATGGAAAACGGAGTTTGTTGCAATCTGTGGTGTATGCGTTGTATTCCATATCAACGATGCATAGCCGTCGCCCGGGTCAATCACATTTAAATGCATTGCCCTAACTGTATCACTTATCTCTGTTGATCCATTGGTACTGTTCAGCTCAATATAATAAAATGCATTCAGTGTATTTGCATTCGCTGAAGCATGCAGATAATTCTGGCTGGCATAAATATTTACGCTGTCAATCAACGAAAACGGCCCGGCTGCGGTAAAAGAGTGGAAAATATGATATGACCTGAACAGGACCGATGACGAAGTATTTTCCCAGTTTAGTGAAACAGCACCTGCTACGCCAACAGAAATGCACTTCATCTGCAAGGCACCAAAAACATGGACAGGAAAAACCAGAAGCAGGCAAAAAATAAAACGTCTCATCTATTACAAAAATAACTTAACGGCAAGAGCAGGACAAATATTTAATGAGGGCTATTATTCTTTGCTACAGCACGTTACCGCAAATTACTGCTTTTTTCCAACAACCAGTTCAAACAAATCTTCCCGTTTAAAATACTTTGCTGCCAGTTGCATAATTTCAGCTGATGAGATGGACTTTACAGTTTGTATGAAATTATCATAATAGCGGTAATCAAGGTCATAAAACATGATTCCCTTCCATCGGTCTGCCAGGTTGAATGCACCATCAATATTCTTCAAAAATGATCCCAGCATGTAATTCTTTACCATTTGCAACTCCTCTTCAGGAACCGGTTCGGTTTTCAGCAACTCGATCTCTTTGTAAATTTCATCCAGGGCGGCTGAACAAACATCTGAACCAACCTCAGAGGAAATGAAAAAATATCCGCCTTTGATCATGGACGCCACGGCAGAACCAATGCCATATGTATACCCTTTATCTTCCCTTATATTTTTCATCAGCCTTGATCCAAAATAACCTCCCAGCAAAGTATTCAGCACCTGCATTCCTGCATAATCAGGATGGGTTTTATTGAACATTGGCCTGCCTATACGGATCGCAGATTGAATAGCGTCATCTCTTTCGATGTAATTGATCTTATTTTCTGCAGGCTTAAAATCTGAAATTGTTTCTATTGCCCCATTGCTCCTTGTCCAGTCCGCACTGCCGAAAATACTGCTCAAAGATTTTAGAACATTAGCATCTACCTTCCCTGAAATAATGATCGAACAGTGATTGCTCACATATTGTGCATGGTGGAACTTTTTCAATTCAGCATGATTGAGTTTATCATAATCTTCAGGACGAACATAATAACCGTATGAATGCTGAGCGCCAAATACTATTTCAACAAATTTTCTTCTTGCTACCGATGCAACTTTTTCATTTTCTACAGTGAGTCGTTGCTTGTTATTCTGCTGATAAACCTGAATTTCATTTTCAGGATATGCCGGATCAGTCAGGATTTCATGCAAAATAGGAAGTGTACTTCCGAGATGCTTATTCAGGGTATGAAGCATTACTGACGAATGGTCATTTGACTGCTCATTCTCATAATAAGCACCATAATAATCCACCATCTCTGCAAGCTGTTGTGCAGTGTGCTTCGATGAACCCTCATTTAACAAGCGGTTGGCTGCACTATGCATCAATGGCTGCGCCGAATCAAATGCAGGATTTCTGAAAATGAGTTCCACCCTGATTACATCCTGTACACCGGCATTCAATGTATAAACCGGGATCCCGTTATCCAGTTTTGTTTTCTCAACATGCCTGAATGAGAAGTCAGTGATGTGTTTGAGCGGTGGGGCTTGTGTTCGGATTGCTATATTCTCAGACATATTATTTTTTCTTTGAAAGATAATACAAGGTTGAACAATTGGATTCCCGGAATATATCCTGTGCACGTGCAACAATGTCTGTGGCACCAACTTCCCGGTAACGATCCACCTCTGTATTGATAAGGCCGGCATCTCCCATATACTCTGCTATTGAAAGATTTAATGCACGACCAGAAAGGTCTATCTCTGAAAACACCATTGTACTTTCAACCTTGTTCTTAACTTTTGTAAGTTCATCCTTGTTGACAGGTTCAGACATGATCTTTTTAAGTACTTCATCCAGTGCATCCTCAGCCTGCTTCATGGTTACACCTTTCACAAGTTTTCCTTCCACTGTGATGGTACCTTTATCAAAACTCCCTGAACCATAACAATGGATCTCGGCAAAAAGCTTTTTATCCTTGACCAGCGTATTGTATAGCCTTGCTGATTTTCCTGCTGAGAGAATGTCTGTCATTAAATCTTCTGCGTAGAATTCCTTGTCAAGCCGTGAAGAACAATGATATGATCTGTAAACTGAATCAAAAGGAATATTTCTTTCTACCGTCTGCACTCTTTTCTCTGTTTGACTTGGTTCAACAGCATATTTTCTGTTATCCTTATAAGCTCTCTTTATTTCCCCGAACCATACTTCAGCCATTTTAAAAACTTCGTCACTCTTCACATTGCCTGCAACGCACATGATTGCATTGTCAGGACAATAATATCGGAAGAAAAATTTTTTTACATCCTCAAGAGAAGCATTTTCAATGTGAGAAATTTCTTTTCCGATTGTTGACCATTGGTACGGATGAACTTTGTACGTAAGCGGGCGAAGCAACAAACTTACGTCACCATAAGGTTGATTCAGGTAGCGTTGCTTGAATTCTTCAATTACCACCTGGCGCTGCACATCAAGGCTCTTTGGAGAAAATGCCAGTGACATCATCCTGTCGCTTTCCAGCCAGAAACCTGTAGAAAGATTCTGTGCAGGAAGCGTTAGATAATAGTTGGTTATGTCGTTATTGGTGAAGGCGTTATTATCGCCGCCGGCCAGTTGCAGGGGACTGTCATACTCCGGAATATTAACGCTGCCTCCGAACATCAGGTGCTCGAACAGATGAGCGAAGCCGGTTTTGTCAGGATCTTCATCCCTGGCTCCCACTTTATACAGAATATTGATTGTTGCCAGAGGTGTGGAATTGTCTTCGTGGACGATAACCGTTAGCCCGTTTGAGAGTTTTGTCTTGCTGTATGAGATCAAAATGGGTCAGTATTTATTTTGTAAAATGATTCTTATTTGCTGCAATTTAACAATGGGCGAAGGTAATTGTTTTGACCTGCCATCAGCTAATATTTGCTTAAATGCTTAACAAACTCTTTCTTTGAAGCGTTGAAAAAGCTAGCCCAACTTCTTTTACTAATCCCGGTATTTCTGCAGGTAGGCGGAATGATGCTGATTTGCCTTGTACTGCAAAATTCCTCCCAAAAAAATGTGCAGCAGTTTTTGCTCTCCGCTGAAACCAAATCTGAAAAGCTTATACTCACCACTGACCAATACAGACTTTCTATGATCAACGAGAAAGAGCTGCGCTTTGAAGGTAGAATGTTTGACATTAAGAGCATTTCATTCAATGACGGGCTTGTTGAAGTGATCGCATATCATGACAAAGACGAAGAGGGATTAATTTCATCAATTGAGAACTTTTTTGGAAATTCGCCAGAAAACAAAAAAGAGATCCCGGTTCAGGTGCTGAAACTCCTGATCTCTCTTTATACTGTCCCGCCAAATGTTATAAAATTTTCTCTAATATATTCTTCAAGAGAATATCAATTAGCCAATCAGGATTTTTATAATTCTTTTCTGGGCGATGTTTTTTCACCACCACCGAAGCTGACCGCCTGATTTTTCACATAACCTTATTTCCTGTAAACCGGTCAATATTTGTATTTTTTGGATTGGCTTTACGGGTTCGCATTATTATTCAAATCATTTTATACTTAAATCTTTCTCAATGAAAATCAGGTTCATTGCAATCATTGCATTGCTATTATTTATAGATCGTGTTTCAGGACAAACTTCCATTTTGGATTCCACAGGAATTACCCTAAAGGAAATAACCATTTCAGTAAACAAGGTTGCTGAAACAAAACAAACAATTGCACAACAGATCAACGCAATCACAGCAAAAGAAATTGAAAACTCACATGCACAATCAACCGCTGACCTGATATCATCAACAGGAATGGCCGCAGTTCAAAAGAGCCAGCAGGGCGGCGGAAGCCCTGTATTGCGTGGTTTTGAAGCCAGCCGCGTTTTGCTTGTCGTGGACGGAGTAAGGATGAATAATATTATTTATCGCTCAGGTCATTTACAGAATATCGTCACCCTTGACAATTCTTCCCTCGACAGGGTTGAAGTCTTATATGGCCCAGCTTCCACAATGTATGGCAGCGATGCCCTTGGTGGTGTAATTCACATGTACACAAAGAAACCGTTGCTCGCATGGGAAGATAAAACAAATTTAAAAGTGAATGCCTTTACACGCTTCGGAAGTGTGAATGATGAAGTTACGGGGCATGTTGATTTTAATGTCGGCGGTAAAAAAATCGCTTCTTTGACTTCTTTTACATATTCAAGATTTGGAGACCTGAAAGGCGGAGAAAATCAGAATCCATTTTACTACACATCTTATGGCGAAAGACCATTCTATGCCGAACGCATCAATGGCATTGATTCTCTGGTAAAAAATGAAGATCGCTATCTTCAGACGCAAAGCGGTTTTTCCCAATATGCCTTGATGGAAAAAATCCTTTATAAAGATGGAAACGCCACTACGCATGGCTTGAATATTCAGTATTCTAATTCAACCGACGTACCTCGCTATGACCGCCTTACCGATCCAAAGGGCGCCGGACTGAATTCTGCCGAATGGTATTATGGTCCGCAAACACGTATCATGGGGGCTTATGATATGAACAACAGCAGTGAATCTTCTTTCTTTCAGAACATTCACTTCGGATTAAACTACCAGGGTATTGAAGAAAGCAGGCACAACAGGAATTTTGGGAGTGATATTAAAAACCACCGTATTGAAAATGTAAATATACTGGGTGCCAGCCTTGACTTTCAAAAAGTATCAAAGAAGCACAATATCCGGTTTGGTTTAGACGGACAATACAACACGCTGAAGTCGACAGCCGAAAAGGAGAATATAAAAACCGGTGCTACCGACAAACTCAGTACCCGCTATCCTGATGGCGATAATACAATGTTGAATGCAGGTTTGTTTTTTTCACATACCTGGAGCGTTGGTGAGAAATCTTACATTACTGATGGCTTCCGGATAGGATATTCATCGCTTCATTCGACATTGGTTGATACTGCAACGTTATTCCATCTCCCATTCACAATTGCCAATCAGGATAATGTGGTTTATTCAGGTAACATTGGTTACGTTCACAATCCTTCAGATAACCTAAAGTTGTCTGCATTGATCTCTACGGGATTTCGTGTGCCTAACGTAGATGACCTGAGTAAAATATTTGAATCTGCACCCGGGACTGTGATCGTGCCAAACGCTGATTTAAAACCAGAAAAAACTGTCAATTATGAAATGGGGATCACCAATATTTTCAATGATAAAGCCCGCTGGGAAAACACAGTATTCTATACGCGATTTTACGACGCCATTGTTACTGACATATTCAAATACAACGGGCAGGATTCAATCTACTATGATGGATCATTGAGCCGTGTTTATGCAAACCAGAACAAACGTGAAGCCTACATCTATGGCTTTTCTTCCAACTTTAAAGCTCATTCCGGCGAGCATGTTACCCTAGGGCTGATGGTTGGCTATACTTATGGTAGAGTTAAAACCGATTCTATGGACACTCCGCTTGATCACATACCTCCATTCATGTCAAGGCTAAGTGTGAATTATTCAATCAATAATTTCAGTACCGATTTCTATGTGAATTACAACGGATGGAAAAAG
>CAYHHK010000112.1:7178-12793 GCA_964356415.1 uncultured Flavobacteriales bacterium | reverse complement strand
ATTGCATGTAGCCCAAAGGATTAAAGCACTCTGCAAATTTGACAATTCAAATATAGGAATTCCGGAATATGATAAGCGAAAACATCCAATTTTGTTAATGAATTTTCTTAATCAGGGTATTGATATCTATTGGAAGTCTTGCCGCCTTTACTTTTCTGCTGCGTTTTTACTTCGTACTTTTACAATGTGAAATATTATTCACTCTTAATTGCAGCATTTCTTTATTTCGTCTCATGTAACGATAAAGTTGAAAATGATCCCGCTGATACGGAAGCCGAATCGCTGTACCGTTATTTCCCATTGGATTCAGGGACTTATGTTATTTACAGCGTTGACAGCATCATCCATCGTTTTGATGATGACAATACCAACAATCCTGATTCCCTCATCGATACATTTCATTATGAGGTAAAAGAAGTTACAGACTCCGATTTTATTGACGGTGAAGGTGATGTTGCCTGGCGTATTTCGCGTTATTACAGAGAAGTTGGTTCTGTAGACTGGAACTTTACAACACTCTGGACAGCTAAACTGACAAATCAGTCTGCGCAGAAAGTGGAAGAGAACATCAGGTTCGTCAAGCTTTCTTTTCCCATAAAGAAAAATAAAACCTGGAACGGAAACCTTTTTAACTTTATGCCTGAAGAAGATTATGTGCTGGATGAAGCAAATGTGCCTATTTCCATCGGTGGGTTTAATTTTGATTCTTCCGTTACCGTATTACAACTCGAAGACTTTAACCTCATCCACCGTATTTTCAAACAGGAGAAATATGTTTATGGCGTTGGACTTGCCTACCGGCAGCGGGACAGCCTGAACATTAACGCACTTGGAGGTGTTATAAATGGAGTGGAATTCCGGCAGTCATTGATCGATTATTACCCAAGATAAATTACCATGAAAAAAAATCTTATTCTTTCTTTATTGATCGTAAGTTGCTTTTCATCGTTTGCTCAATTAAGCAACTTCAGGTATTTCATCCGCTTTACCGATAAGAACAACAGTCCTTATTCCATCGGAAATCCCTCAGCTTATTTGTCAGCTCGCGCCATACAGCGCAGGACGAATCAAAATATCACAATCGATAATCTTGATTTGCCGGTCAATCCGCAATACATTGACAGTTTAATTGCACATGGTGCAACAACTTTTAATAAAAGCAAATGGTTCAATGGCGTTACTATTTCTGTTCCCGATTCTGCCACGCTGAGTGCTGTGTTGTCATTGCCTTTTGTTCAGAACGCTTCCCATGTATGGAAAAAAGGAAATGGATCCGGGAAAAATAAGTTTGAAGAGATCACCCCAATTCAGCAAAGTTCATTGCGTCAGTCCCTGCCTGTAGAAACGCAGTCTTACAATTATGGACTTTCTTACAACCAGATCCACATCATGAATGGAGAATACCTTCATAACCTCGGTTTCAGAGGGGAAGGGATGGTGATCACATTACTTGATGGAGGATTTTATCATGCTGACCAATTGCCTGCTTTCGACAGCCTTAATGCCGATAACAGGATATTGGGCACATGGGATTTTGTTGCTGATGAAGCATCTGTTTACGAAGACGATGGTCATGGGGAAGCAGTACTGAGTTGCATCGCTTCAAACATGCCTGACTCATTGATCGGAACTGCTCCGGAAGCTTCATTCTACCTGCTGAGAAGCGAAGATGTTCCACGTGAGAATATCATTGAAGAATACAATTGGGCGTCAGCAGCTGAGTACGCCGACAGTGCAGGAACAGATGTAATATCTTCTTCTTTGGGTTATACCACATTTGATAATTTTATTTTCCAGGGAGATACATTGCCAAGTGAAAACAATCATACCTATAATGATATGAATGGAAATACCTGTCCGAGTTCAATTGCGGCAGACGTTGCTGTTTCAAGGGGGATCCTTGTTCTGAATTCTGCAGGTAACTCCGGTAACAGCTCCTGGCATTATATCAGTGCTCCGAGTGATGGCGACAGCGTGCTCAGCATTGCAGCAGTTGGCCCTGATGGTTTCCATGCAGATTTCAGCAGTTATGGACCTTCATCAGATGGAAACGTGAAACCTAACCTTGCTGCTCAGGGAGCATATACTGTTGTGCAGGGTACCGATGGCCTGATAAGCATTTATGGTTTCGGAACTTCATTTGCCTGTCCTGTGCTTGCAGGTTCTGCAACTTGCCTTTGGCAGGCACATCCCACAGCTTCTGCAATGGAGATCCATGACGCCATTCAGCAAAGTGCAAATTATGCGCTAGCTCCCAATGATTCACTGGGATATGGTATTCCTGATTTTGCACTCGCTCACAGCATCCTTTCCGGTATTGATGAAAATGCATCACAATCAGAATCCCTTGTGGTTTATCCCAACCCGGTGAATGAGAATGTAATTTTTCTGCTCAATGAAAAAAGAAAGGGATTAATTAGTGCTGCGCTTCTTGATGTTTCGGGAAAACAAATTTGTGCAGAGGAAATGTTCGCAGATGGAGTGCATTCAAATAACCTTAAGGGAATTGGCTCCCTTTCTAAAGGCATTTATATTCTAAGGGTGACCTCAGCAGAACGGACCTTTGTTCAACGTGTAATCAAATTATAAGCTTCCATATTCCATCTTTCTCATATCTCACATCTCACATCTCATATCTCACATCTCATATCTCGCTTCTCATATCTCATATCTCACATCCTACTTCTCCTTAATCATTACCTTACATTCTCTTAACATTGGGATTACATGCATTTGTTTCCTTTAGCAAAAATTTTTCACACGAATGAGCCATAAAATTTTATTGGTAGACGATGAGCCGGATATCCTTGAGTTCATGGAGTATAACCTGAAGAAGGAGAACTATGAAGTTTTTAAGGCATTGAATGGCAAAGAAGCCATTGTCAAAGCAAAAAAAGAACACCCTGATCTGATCATACTTGATATCATGATGCCTGAGCAGGATGGAATAGAAACCTGTAGACAACTTCGTGAAATTCCTGAATTTAAAAAGACGATGATCGCTTTTTTGACGGCACGCAATGAAGATTATTCACAAATCGCAGGATTTGAAGTTGGTGCTGATGACTATATCACCAAGCCGATCAAGCCACGTGTGCTTGTAAGCCGGATCAATGCATTGTTCAGGAGATACAACAACGGTGCAAAGGAAGAAAAGGGAAATGTAGTATTTGTGGGTGACCTCAGAATTGACAGGGAGCAATACCTTGTTCATAGAAATGAAGAAAAATTTGTTTTGCCCCGCAAAGAGTTTGAATTGCTTTCCTTGCTTGCTTCCAAACCCGGAAAAGTTTTTACGCGTGATGAAATCCTGGACCGCGTTTGGGGAAACGACATTGTTGTTGGCGACCGAACCATCGATGTGCACATCCGCAAGCTCCGTGAAAAACTCGGAGAAGAAAACATCAAAACAGTAAAAGGTATTGGTTATAAATTTGAGTTTTAGTACTTCTGTTGTTAATGTTTTCCTGATCATGGTTAGCAGATAACAATTATCGTCCCTATTTTCGTTTCGTGAAAAATCCAACCCCCAGGACGCTTGCGCTTATCGCTGCATTAATTTCATCACTGATAGTCATTTTTGCGGAGTGGCTGACAAATATTTCGGGCATTTTTCATAAGAACTGGATTTCAATGTTGGTTGTTTTCACTGTCACGTTCATCTCTGTTTTTGTCATCTTCTATTATCTCCTCGAAATATTCATCTACCGGAAGATAAAACTCATTTACAAAACCATCTCCAGTAATAAAGATTCAAAAATAAGGGCAAAGGAAAAAGCAGACCTGAATGAAGATGTCGTAAATGAAGTTTCAAGAGAAGTACAAAGCTGGGAGCAGAACCGTACCGATGAGATCGCAGAACTTAAAAAGCTGGAAACATTCAGAAAGGAATTTTTGGGAAATGTTTCGCATGAACTGAAGACGCCAATTTTTAATATTCAGGGTTATATCCATACCCTCCTTGACGGAGCAATGCACGATGAAGAAGTGAATGTGCAATACCTGCAGCGGGCAGCCAGGAGTGCGGAAAGGCTTGGGTTGATTGTTGAAGACCTTGAAGCAATAAGCAAACTGGAAAGCGGGGAACTGATACTCGATCAGCGAACATTTGATATCAATGAGCTGGTAAAAGACGTTTATGATTCATCTGAGTTAAAAGCGAAGGAGAAGTACATTTCCCTTACATTTAAGAAAGGCAGTGACAGGCCTGTTTATGTTTATGGAGATAAAGAGCGGATCAGACAAGTAATTGTAAACCTTGTAGTGAACTCGATCAAATATGGAAGGGAAAGAGGCAATACCACCACCGGATTTTACGACATGGATGAAAATGTACTCATTGAAATTACTGATTCAGGAATAGGTATCGAACCGTCACACTTGCCCCGGGTTTTCGAACGTTTTTACAGGGTTGATAAAAGCCGCTCACGCGAAGCCGGCGGAACGGGGTTGGGACTGGCCATCGTTAAACACATCATCGAAGCCCACAAGCAAACCATCAATGTAAGAAGTTCTTATGGAGTGGGGACTACATTCACCTTCACGCTTAAAAAAGCAAAATAACCGTCTGTACGAATAGCGAATCCTTTCGAATTTACGAATAGATACATTCTAAAATTCTCATTCTGATTCTATATTCGTAAAATTCGCTTTTCGAAAATTCGTAAGCTTTCGTTATTCGTACCTCCGTTATTCGTACCTCCGTTATTCGCACCTTAGTTATTCGTACACTACCTGATGTCCATCATTTTTTCCTTCACTCCTTCGCATTAACTATCAGGACAGCGTTGTGCACATTTGCAATAATCGTTCTGCTAAATTATTCGTAATTCGTATATTCGTATTGATTCGTTATTCGTACCCTACCTGATGTTCAGCATTTTTTCCTTCACCGCCTTCACATGATCCTTCTGCTTTGAGATCGCTTCTTTCTTCTCTTTGATCTCATCATCAGTTTTTTCAATGCTGCGCTTCTCAGACCTGATATCGCTATTCCATCCGTCGATGTCGCTGTGCAGATTTTCTCCCTGTTTCTCGAGTTTTTTTAATTCCTTCTCGAGGGAGTTGAGTTTCTTTTCTTCCAGATCGTAAGTTTCGGTTTTTGGAGTAGTGGAACGCACGATCTCTTTCTGGTTTGCAACATCGGCCCTTCGCTTTGATTGTTCTGATCCGTTGCTTTCGATTTCTGCTTTGGCGCGGTCTATTTTTCGTTCATACTCACTGATGTTTTTGTTCGATTTCTCATTGTCGTTGATCAGGTCTTCCTTTTCATTTTCAAGCTTCTCAAGGTTTTTTGTTTCATCATTCAGTTCATTTTCCACTGCAAGTCTGTATTGCATTCTGGCAAAATCTTTCATTAGTTTTTCGGTCGCAGATGCCTTTTCAGTATTCAGTGAAGTGGAGATATAATTGGAGTCATCCTCAGTAAAAAAGGAAGTAAGTCGGATGGCTTTCTCTGCTTCTTTGATCGTTGTGTACACATTCATGGGCTGCGCAGAGATATTGGAAAGGGCTGTGCCGTTAATCTGGTATTCGTTTTCAATGAATTCAACCGATGCTTTTGTTTCACCGCGTTTAATGTATTTCTTCCAGGCATTGACAACATCCTTCAATTT
>CAYHHK010000112.1:0-7078 GCA_964356415.1 uncultured Flavobacteriales bacterium | reverse complement strand
TGTCATTCAGGCGGGGCTATCGGGATCACAAATTCGCACTAATCGTTATTTAAATACAAGAATCGATTGGTGATAATTGGTGAAATTAGTGGCAAGATCTCTCACCTTAAACGATAAATGGTCATTCATTCACTAATTTTTTCTCCCTTATTAAGAAAAGTAAAATAAATTTGCTGTCCCAACCGTTGCGTCTTGATTAGTACATCTCTTAATTCCTGATACTACTTCGGTCATTACATAGGCAACATTTAGAATACTTGTCAACCTGTCAATTTAGAATTTTTTATGTCGCATAACCTATGCAGTACATAGTATGAAACGATTTGCCATTGTAGACATCGAAACCACAGGTTCATGGTCTGCATCAACAGGTATTACTGAGATCGCAATCCTTGTTCATGACGGGAAGGAGGTTGTGGATTCCTTCCAGACACTGATCAACCCGGGATCTCCTGTTTTACCTTATGTATCAAGGCTTACAGGTATCACCAATGAAATGCTTCGGGATGCTCCTGCATTTCCTGAAGTGGCGAAGAAAATATGGGAAATGACAGACGACTGCGTTTTTGTAGCACACTCAGTAAATTTTGATTATTCATATCTCCACCGTGCATTCAAAGAACTGGGAGCTGATTTCAGGCGAAAAAAGCTTTGTACCGTCAGGTTAAGCAGAAAAATATTTCCGGGATTTAACTCTTACAGTCTTGGAAACATTTGTTCCTCCCTTGGCATTGGATTCAATGACAGACACCGCGCTATGGGAGATGCAAAGGCAACTGTTAAGCTGTTTGAACATTGCCTTGCTCATGACAAGGAAGACATTGTCAATTCATCCCTGAAACGAAATTCAAAAGAGGCAATGCTTCCTCCGCATTTGCCCAGGGAGGTTTATGAAGCGTTGCCCGAAAAAACAGGTGTTTATTATTTTCACGATACAGGTGGCAGGATAATATATGTGGGCAAGGCCATCAACATCAGGAGCAGGATCTATTCCCACTTTACTGGTAAGGGAGCCAGACTCGCTTTTATTAATTCCATTGCCAACATCACCTATAAGATCTGTGGCAGTGAATTGATTGCTTTGCTTTTGGAATCGGATGAGATCAAAAGAATTTATCCGCAGTATAACCAGGCGCAAAAACGGGACCGGGGTAATTATGTACTTACAGAATATACTGACATAAAAGGGATCCGCCACCTGATGTTTGTGAAAAACCACCGGTCTATTAAACCAATCCGTACTTTTCAAAGCTTTGAAGAAGCCAGGGAATTCATGTTCAGTTTGATCGATGAATTTGAATTGTGCCCGAAATTCTGTGGCATTCAGTCGAGCAATGGCGCTTGCTTTGATTATCAGGTTAAAAAGTGCAAAGGCATTTGTGCAGGGGCTGAGGGCATAAAAAAGTATAACAAAAGGGTTGAAAAAGCATTGAAGCGTTTTCAATATTCTCAGGAATCTAAGTTGATCATTGACGAAGGCAGAACATTAAATGAGAAATCCGTTGTTGTAGTTGAGAATGGCATTTATCAGGGATTCGGGTACTTTGATGCCTCAGTGACAATTGACTCGGTAGATAAGGCTAAAACCATGATCACTCCTTTCAGACATACTGCTGATGTCCAGCGTATCTTAAACGGTATTGATTAATAGCTATTTCTTTGAGTTCTTGCGTCTCATATCTCATATCTCATATCTCATATCTCACATCTCATATCTCATATCTCATATCTCACATCTCACATATTACGCTCTTACTTCGGTTAATATTCGTTAAGGTATTTCAATTCTGTCTGTTTTGATTTACTTTGCACACGAAATTTTATGACACAAATCAGACTTTTCTTCATTCTTCTCGTTATGTCCGGTGCGTCTTACGGACAAACTTCATGGACGCTGCAACAATGCATAGATTATGCGCTTGCAAACAACCTCAGTGTAAAGCAAAGCGAACTGGGCGTTGAACTCAGTAAAACCGGTGTGAACCAGAGCACTGCAACTCTTTTTCCGTCACTGAACGGATTTGCTTCAAACAACTATTATTTCGGTCGAAGCATTGATCCTTATACCAATCAGTTTACAGAAAACCAGGTAAGGAGTAATTCATTTTCTCTCAGCAGTTCACTTTCATTGTTCGAAGGTTTCACGCTGATAAACTCTTTGAAACAGAGCAAGCTCAACTACATGAGTAGCAAATACGACCTTGTAAAAGTGAAGAACGATATGGCATTGAATGTGGCTACTGTTTACCTGCAGGTACTTTATAACAAAGAGTTGCTTGCAATAACAACCGATCAGGTAGACGCGACCAAACTTCAGCGTAACAGAATGAGACGTATGGAGGAACTTGGGAGCGCAAGCAAAGGCAACTTACTGGATATGGAGTCACAGCTTGCAGCAGATGAACTTAGATTAATTACAGCACAATCTGCATACAATCAAAGCATGCTAACATTAAAACAATTGCTTGAGTTGGATACAGTCGCTGATTTCAGAATTGTTGTTCCGGAATTTCCTGCACCACAAATGGATGTCGGATACAGTGATGTACAGGCCATTTATCTCAGTGCGCTGAGCAACCAGCCTGATGTGAAAAGTTATGAGTACAAAGTGCTAAGTGCCGAGAAGGGCCTGAGCATTGCAAAAGGAGCTGTCTATCCAAGACTTTCTATGAGCGGAAATATTGGAACATCATTTTCTAATTCCAGTCAGCGGGTGAAAGGATACAACACATCCATTGGCGGGTTTCCCTTGATTGGTTATACAGCTGATACGGTAGCGGTTTATTCTGCATACCCTGAAACATCAGTGACTCCAATTCTTGAAAATACGCCTTTCAATGATCAACTCGATGCGAATTTAAGTAAGTCAATCGGCTTCAGTCTTGCAATTCCTTTGTTCAATGCTTGGAGTACACATTCAAACATTAAACGGGCACGCATCAATCTTCAGCAAACGCAGCTGGGATTTGAGCAAACCAAAAAAGGAATGTATAAGAGTATTGAACAGGCAGTTGCCGATGCAGGAGCAGCATATCAGAAATTTGTTGCCGGTGAAAAAAATGTGAGTGCACAGCAGCAAAGCATGAATATGAACCAACAAAAATATGATGTAGGTCTGATCAGTACTTATGATTATTTACTTGCGAAAAATAATTTCACCAAGGCAAAATCAGACCTGCTTCAGGCAAAATTTGATTATATCTTCAGAGTTAAGGTATTGGATTTCTACATGGGAAAATCATTGTCTTTTTAATTGATTAGTCTCAATCTCACTACTACCTTGGTCACTTAGTCACTTCATAACTTAATCACCTCATCACCTCATCACATGAAAAAGAAAAACAAGGTTCTCCGCTACCTGATCATCTCCGTAGTGGTTCTAATTGCACTGGCAATCGTTGGTAAGAAAGCAGGATGGATCGGTAAGGAGCCCAAAAAGGAGGTTACTTCGGAAAAGGTAAGCAAACGCACAATTACAGAAACTGTTTCTGCAAGTGGAAAAATTCAGCCTGAGGTGGAAGTGAAAATTTCGCCGGATGTTAGTGGTGAAATTGTTGAACTCACCGTAAAGGAGGGAGATCACGTTTCCAAGGGACAATTGCTTGCCAAGATCCTTCCTGATATTTATCAGAGCAATGTGGATAGAATGGTTGCCATGTTGAATTCATCAAAGGCAGGGTATCAGGGTGCAAAGTCAAGAATGGCTCAGGTTCAATCTCAGTTTGAGAGGGAAAAACTGACTTACGAGCGTACCAAAAAACTTTTCGATGAGAAACTGATATCAGCAAGCGAGTGGGAAGCCGTAAAAAGCGCCTACGATGTAGCAAAGGCAGAGGTTGATGCAGCCAAACAAAGTGCAGATGCATCTGACTTTAATATCAGAAGTACTGAAGCTTCATTAAAGGAAGCGCAGGACAACCTGAAGAAGACAACCATTTTTGCACCGGTTGACGGAACCATATCAAAGCTGAATGTGGAAAAAGGGGAGAGGGTAGTAGGAACCTCTCAGATGGCAGGAACAGAAATGATGACACTGGCTAACCTGAACGAAATGGAAGTGAGTGTAGACGTGAATGAAAATGATATTGTGCGTGTTAATGTGGGTGATACTTCAACCATTGAGGTGGACGCATATCTCGGTAAAAAATTCAAGGGAATTGTTACTGAGGTTTCAAATTCTGCAAACAATACTTCTGTAATGAGTACCGATCAGGTAACAAACTTTAAAGTGAAGGTTAGGATACTGCGTGAATCATATTCTGACATTGTGGACGCTGAGCACCCCGGTAAAAGTGTTTTTAATCCCGGGATGTCTGCAACGGTTGACATCATGACAAAAAAGGTATCAGATGTAATATCCGTTCCGATCCAGGCTGTTACTACTAGGGATACAACGCAAAAAGATAAATCAATGATGAAGGGAGGCAGTAACGAAGATCTTGAAGAAGGTGTTGATGACGTCAAAGTAGTTGATGAAAAAGCCAAGGATAAAGAAAAAGAGGATAAGAAGTCGGAATGTGTATTTGTAATTGAGGCCGGTAAATTGAAGCTTGTACCTGTCAAGGTTGGTGTGCAGGACAATAATTACATAGAAATTAAAGAGGGTTTAAAGGAAGGGCAGGAAGTAGTAACTGCACCTTATAGCCTTATATCAAAAGTGCTTAAAGAAGGAGATGCTGTTGACGTGGTGACGAAGGAGAAGCTCTATTCAAAGGAAAAAAAGTAACTTCAGGGTGATTTGAAAATGTGATGATGTGAAGATTTGAAGATTTGAAAATAACCAGCCTGCACCGTACTTTTTTTTTATTTAGTGAGGTGATTGTAATGTCCCATATCGGTTCATGATTATTGGTATTTTGCCCGGTTGCTGACAGGCAGCTAATTATTAAGGAAGCTTATGCCTCTCATTCTATCCATTGAAACCGCTACCACTGTTTGTTCTGTTGCCATTGCGCATGACGGAAAACTGTTAGCGCTTCAGGAAATAAATGCCGGCTTTTCTCATTCAGAAAACCTGACGGTATTTATTCAGAAAGCAAGCGAAGAAGCGGGAATTAAATTGAATGAAATTGATGCCATTGCCGTAAGCAAAGGTCCCGGTTCATACACAGGCTTAAGAATAGGTGTAAGCACTGCAAAGGGTTTTTGTTATGCAATGAAGAAACCGCTTATTGCTATTCCCACCCTTCAATCCCTCGCCGGCTGTTATCTCATATCTCATGACTCAATTCTCGCAACTATTCTTCTCCCCATGCTCGATGCAAGAAGAATGGAAGTTTACTGCTCTTTATTTGATTCTTCGCTGAATGAGATATCACCTGCAGAAGCACTGATAGTTGATGAAAATTCTTTTGCAGAGATTCTAAAAACTAACCAGGTTGTCTTCGTTGGAGACGGAGCTGCAAAATGCAAACCGCTTTTTGAAAATAATCCAAATGCAATTTTCTCAAATGTTACGCTCTCGGCAACAGGTATGGTTGATATTGCAGAAGAAAAATTTTCAAGAAAGGAATTTGAAGATGTTTCTTTGTTTGAGCCGTTTTATTTGAAGGAAGCTTTTATAGCCGACGCAAAAAACTGATACAAAGGCTTTATATTTGGTTCCATGAAAATCTTTATCTGTATTTTCCTTATTGTCATATCGGATATTTTTACGGTAGAAGCCCAGTCTGAATTTTTTGGAAATAAAGGTATAAGTTCTGGCATCATGAAGCCTGTGTTTATTAATATGATCAAGAGAAATGGTCGGATGAACCGTGCCATACCATTGAAGCACCAATATACCGGTGTGAATTTTGAAAAAGGTGTAAGCGAATTTGAACTGGGTAATTTTTCATCTGCCTTAGATTATTTTAATAAAGCACTTGTGGTTGATAATGATGATGCGGAAGCAATATTTAACAGGGGTTTGTGCTACTATCAAGTACAGGACATTCAACATGCATGTTTGGATTGGAAATACTCCGCTTATTTAAATGTGAGCTTTGCAGCTGAGAATTACAAAGGGGTTTGCGATTCATCCATCGACCTCGTAAAATTCAGAAACAGCGGGATGTGTGTTCCACCGATTGTTTTTACTGATGATTCCAAACGAAACGTAATTGATTCAGCTCCCCAATATCCCGGAGGGGAAGAAGCGCTGCAACGATTTATTTCGGACAACTTGGTGATTAAGCCTGAGTACAGGGAAAATTACCTTCTTTCCAGGATAGTAGTAAAGTTTACAATCCTTGAAAGCGGAAAAGTTGTACATCCAGATGCATTGTATTATTTTTCAGAACTCGGTAACGAAGCTGACAGAGTGGTTTTGCTGATGCCAAAATGGAGTCCTGCATTGATTGATGGTAAACAGGTCGCCTGCGAGTATGTTTATCCCGTAATCAATGGAATTGATTCGGTCAGGGAAATGAATAAGGTTTACAACGAAGGCGTAAAATCTCTTGCCCAAGCCGATTTCCGGCGTGCCATTGAATTATTCACAGAAGTGGTACGATTTAATGACAGAGACAATGATGCTTATTACAACAGGGGCATTTGTTATTTGAGAATGGCTGACACATTAAATGCGTGTCTGGATTGGAGTCGGCCCTGCTTAAAAGACGACCGCACAGCGATTGGAATGTTAAATAAGTACTGCAACGAGATCAGGACAATCAACAACCGGAGCCAGCCAAATGAAATCAATTCGGACTCTGGCTTGAACAGCGATCATAAAACGTATACAATTGTAGAGAAGATGCCTGCTTTTCCTGGGGGTGAAGAAGCCTTCCATCAGTTTATTTCAATGCAAACAAAATATCCCGATATAGCACGAAAGTCAAATATTTCAGGGAATGTGTATGTTGCCTTTATCATTGATCAGGAAGGAAACGTGCTGGATCCGATGGTGATAAGAGGCATTGGCGGGGGATGTGATGAAGAGGCCTTACGAGTTGTTAAATCCATGCCTAAATGGAGTCCTGGAACTCAGAATGGCAGACCTGTTAATGTAAAATTAAATACCAAGGTTTCTTTTTCTGAAAATTACAGAAAGTGATTAAAAGAAGTTTACTTTTTGAAAAATCACCTTCCTTTTATC
>CAYHHK010000111.1:0-12935 GCA_964356415.1 uncultured Flavobacteriales bacterium | reverse complement strand
GAGACTTTCACGTACGGTTCTGTGAGAGGATCGGGCTGAAATGCCCTTTCCTACTAGACCATCCTATCACCTGTAGGCAGCCGTGGGTGCTACATTCCATTACGAATGGCTGAAAGGGCAGTAGCTTATTTTTCCTCAGCGCCCGGGAAAAAGCATTGATGCCACTTACAATCCTTCATCCGCACTTGTCCATGATCTGAAAATCAAATGATATCTTCACTTAATGTTTAAACCGGAGATGGCACGCCCCGGAGAAAGATCAGCGCTTCGAGGCTGCGTGCTTCGAGATGGACTTTTTATCGGCACTTAGCGCCATCTTCATTTCCTTCTCTACCTTTGCACCGGTTACTCAAATAACGAACTACGAATAACTATTAACGAATAACTATTCATGTACTTCCTCTTCCTCAACCTCGGTGCCGGCGAAATAATGGTGATTGCGCTTTTCGTACTGATGTTTTTCGGCAGCAAGCAGATCCCTGAACTGATGCGGGGCATGGGCCGTGCTACCCGCGAATTCAAAGATGCCATGAATGGTATTGAAAGGGAAGTACGCACCGCTGTAAACGTAAATCTTGCAGAAGAAGAGAAGAAGAAACCGGTACAGCCACCACCACCTCCGGGCGTTCAGCAAACAGCAAATTCGCAGGCATCCACTTCCGCAGTGAATGATGAGAATCCTCCTTCAGAATAAAAAGGAAATATTATTGCTTAACGAATTTTCGACGGATTATTTTTTGACCATCAGCCACCTCCATGATATAAATACCGGGAGAAAGTGATCGGACATCAATTTCAATTAGCTGTTCCTTGTTTATTGTCTGAAACGGAGTGTTTATTTCCATTGCTCCCCCCAGATCATAGATGGACACAGTACCCTTTGCAAACTGCCTATTGCTTACTGCCAACTGATTTATCACCGGGTTGGGGAAAATTACAATCTCATTCTCTGAGATCTCATTGACAGCTGTAAATAAATTACAGTTCACAGGCGGCGGCAACGGTGCGATGCCGAATACGCCCCAGTCTGTGAAACCAAGGTAGTAAACAGTACAATTCAGATCCACCATAAAGCTCCATTTGCGGTAGTTGTCACAACCATCGAAGCAGTCATTGAATTCAAAATAAAAATCATAATAACGGTCATTGCCGCTTTTGAAGTATTCAATCTTCCCCGCTCCCCCGATCAATCCATTCTGCTCAACAGAAAGTACACCCGGGCAATAGCTGATGCTGTCCATGAGGGCCATGATATTCCAGGCTGAGTCAACACCAAGTTCTGCATAGTTTCCGAATGACCAGTTGTAGAAATTGTCAACGTGAAGAGCATACTGAGTGGTGAGGCTGTCCATATACGGATTGCCGGAAAACGTTACATGACTCTGCCATGCATGCGTCCAGGCAAACGAAGTATCAACGTTTACAAGGAAACCGGCATAATCATAAGGCCAGCCGTTTAAATTGTGTACACAGTATAAATTGAATACGCTGTCGCGCTCTGGAATGGAAGCAGCATTGAGAATAGCTGCAAGGCCTCCGCTGACTTCATCAAGGGTTTGTTGCGGAGGATGAACCAGCAAAGTATCCGGACTATGAATCTGAAATAAGTAATTCGTGGCAAGTTGTACGATGTCCTTTTGATATTCTGCAGTCAGTTCAGGCGGAGCAATACAGCTTGAGACGACCTGAGCCTGCGATACAACTGTGATTGCTGAAAAAATATATATCAAATACTTCTTCATTTCAATAACTTTTTGTCAGTTTGATTTCACAAATTTTATGTGTATTGATTTTTCACCTGCAATAACCTCAAGCAAATACAGTCCGGAACTAAGCGAAGAGACATCTAAGGTGATGTCCTTGCTCTGATCATTTGGTTCTGCCAAACTGGAGAAAACTCTTTCACCAATAATATTATAAATCGAAGTCTCAACAGTCCGAAGGACTTCTTGTGACGCTGTTCTCCTTGTGACTTGTGAATTGTGAATTGTGACTTCATCACTGACCGGATTCGGGTACAAATGTACTCCCTCTCCCTCGGAGAGGGCAGGGGTGAGGCCTGCTATCACATCAAACACTGCCGCTTCCACTTCACAACCATTCCCATCCGTTGCGACAACATTATAATCTCCGCTTTGTATTGCCACATAAAAATAATCTGTTGCACCGGGAATAAGCGTTCCATTGTAATACCACTGGTAACTCACCGAACCCTGGCTGGAAAACAAAGTATCTCCGCTTTGCATGATTCCCTGCGGAGCAGGATATGGATACACAGTGATAAAATTATTCAGTGTAAGCGTATCACTCGTGATTGCATTGGTAGCAATTAGTTGTACAGAATAGGTCCCCGGAGTATTGTAACAGACCGTAGAAGGATTAACATCTGTGCTTGTAGAGGGTGTTGCACCGCCAAATGACCACAGGTAAGAAGATGCGTTTTGAGAGAGGTTTGTGAAATCGGTACAGGTGCCCGGACAAATGTGATTATCGGGAGTTGTGAAAACAGCAATTGGAAACATACCACATGGATCCATAGTGACTACAATGGTATCACTTGATGTTCCGCAGAAGCCCTGGTTTGTGGAAATGTAGGTTCCGGAATTCTGCACTGTAATTTGTTGCGTTGTCTCGCCTGTACTCCAGCTGTACGATTGAAAACCGTTGCCTGCAAAAAGAATGGCCGAGTCACCAATGCAAACAGTGAGAGAATCATCGCCAAGATCGGTTATTGTTTCAGCACAGAGACTTAGTACCATGCCCGATCCATTGAAAGAATGAATGATCAGGTATTCGTCACCTGCCTGTGCAGGCGTTGCAGTAAAAGAGAACTGATGAGTTTCCCATGCATATCCTGCAGGAATAAAATCCCCGACATAATTTCCTGTGCTGAAACCGGTAGCATTTGTGTAAACTGAAGGCGCAAAGGCTCCATTGCTTCCCAATCCAACACTTACATAAGTAAAGAAAAAGTGGTAGGTGTTTCCTGAGATAAGGGGAGGAGAAAACTTCAAGCCGAAACCTTCACCACCTGTGGTCCAGACCAATGAATCTCCCATCCATATCGCGCGCACCAATGGCGTATTGCAGGGTGGAGGTATGGTGACATTTGCATTTGCCCAGGCTCCATTCCATGCTGCACCTGTCCATTCAAGCAGATCAGCATCAGCGGCATTACTCAAAATGGCCGAGCCGGTAAATGTTGGTGAAGGTGTTGCTGACGTATAGCATGAATCAAGAATACTTTGTGCTTTAGACTTACAAATAAACAGGACGAAAAGAACGGCTAATAATGACAATACTTTTTTCATGAAAAGTCGCGTTTATTTTTTCTGAAATTTGAAATGAATTATTCTTTCACCTGTATTAACCTCAAGCATATACAATCCCGAACCAAGCGACGAGACATCTAATGTGATGTCCTGACTCGGATCATTTGGTACAGCCAAACTGGAGAAAACTCTTTCACCGAGCACACTATATATCGAAATCTCAACAGTCCGAAGGACTCCTTGCGAAGCTGTTCTCCTTGTGACTTGTGCCTTGTGAATTGTGACTTTATCATTGACCGGATTCGGAAAGATTGCCAACTGCCAATTGCCAACTTCCTGCAAGAGGCCCGCTACCACATCAAAAATCGCCGCTTCCACTTCGCAGCCGTTTCCATCTGTCGCCACCACATTGTAATCACCTCCATTCGAAGCCACATAAAAATAATCTGTCGCTCCCGGAATTAACGTCCCGCTGTAATACCATTGGTAACTCACTGAACCCTGATTGGCGAAAAGCGTATCTCCGCTTTGGGCAATTCCCTGTGGGGCGGGGTAAGGATATACCGTAATAAAATTATTGAGTGTAAGTGTGTCGCTTCCGATTGAATTGGTTGCAATCAATGAAACAGAATAGGTCCCCGGTGAATTGTAGCAGATGTTGGTTGGATTTACATCAGTACTTGTGGACGGATTTGCACCGGTAAAAGTCCATATGAAAGTTGAACTATGTTGTGAATGATTTGTAAAATCAGTACAGGTTCCCGGGCATAAATGATTCGGGGATGTAAACAATGCCACCGGCGCCAACGGTGTTAGTCCGCTGATTGCATTGGGCAGACCAATGTTTGTTGTGTTGTTCAATGCAAAACCATTGCGTACGTAATTGCAGCCAAGACCCAGCACATCGGGATCATTGATCACTCCAAGAGATGTACTGCCGGAATGGGAAACGTAAATTTTATTGTCGCTTGCGATCTGGATAGCGCCGGAGCGTTCTGTTGCATCATCATCCAGCACAGTTCCTGTCGCAACAATTGCTGCAGTACTTCCTGCAAGCATGTCAAACTGAAAAAGTTTGGAAGGAACATAGTCACCGCTCATCATGTAAAGTACATTCCCTGTAGCGGAAAATTCGACACCGTACATTACATCAGCGGCCGGAGCAGTATATGTGGAGGGGTTTGAAACAACACCGGTTGCAATGTCAAACTCCGCAATTTCTCCTGCGTACTCATCATACATTGTTCTTGCAATGTGTGTTCCGGCGGGCGAAATTTTCATGCAGCCGATAAAGCTATCAAATGCCAAAAACAACGGACCCACATTTGAAATGACAGGAGCTCCGACTCCGGCTGCAGTGAGCGGGTAGGAGTAATATGCATTGGAGGTGCTGCTCGGACCATGTGAAACAATCCAGAAACCGGTGCCTGCGGCATTTCTGATACCTGTAACTTTTTCGTCACAGGCGGTAAGCAGTTGTATGTTCTTTACAGCTGATACATCACCAAGCCCGCCGTTCAATGTCATGTCAACGATGGAATACCTTAATCCGTCAGAACCTACAAATCCATCAGTGGTAAAAATATAATACTGGTTGCTGTTTGCAGGATCGCTTACAATCAGGGCACTCTGAGTTGATGAATAATCTCCGAGCAATCCCGTGCCGTTGGGCATTACAGCGTGAGTACTATTATATACTGTTTGGCCATCTGTATAAAAGAGCAGGTTACCTGCCCCGTCACTAATGGAGGAGCATCCTTCGTTCGTATTTAGCATGCCACCGTTTAAATTTACGGGACTGCCGCTTACAAAGCTTACACCGGCATTGGAACCAAAATACCAGTTATCGAATTCATGTTGTGCAGATAATGTTTGTACACTCAGGATGCTGAGTACGAGTAGAAGTTGCTTCATTGGGGTTTGAAATTGTTTTCTCAAACCTACACGATTTTTGCTGAAAAGGCAACTGTTTGTAAAAAAAGTAGTGCCTGCGCTTATTTATTTTCTCCGGAAATCAATGAGATCTGCGGGTTAATAAAACAGGTAAATTTCGCAGCAGAAAAAAAAGGAAACGGTGCTTATAAAGGAGGGTAGAAGGGACCCCTTTTTAGGGAGATGCAGTTAACCTTAAAACGAAACCGTCTTTTCGGCAGTTTCATGCTCGACAAGGCGGATGAACCCCTTGGCTGAATCGCTGCCTTTAATGGCCTCAATATTCAGGTATGCCTCGAGGTCAAATTCAAACTGCGCCTTTCCGCTGCCATCACTTTTCTTACTGACATTAATATTGGACTGAACCCCCGTTTGCTGACTATGCGATGTATCCTGCCAAAGCCTGACATTGGCATTTGCAACGGGTCTTCCGACGGTATCAACAACCGTTATTATGGCAATAGTAGGCCCTGATTTCTTACAGGAGAAAAAAATCAATAACGTAAATGTGGCGAGCACCCAAAGGGCCGTCCATTGTCCGTTTTTCTTATTCATTTTCATCTTAAAAAGTGGTTAAATTCCGGTCTTTTACATTATACTCATTTCAACAGAAAAAGATATCTGTCGGGGCATTTAGTTTTACATCTTGAATCCTATATATTTGCCCCGCCAAAAATCAAAAGCAAAAATATAAATATTCTGCCATGTCTAAAACATTTCTTCTTAGCACAATTTCAATGTTTCTGTGTATCAGCCTTTCCGCACAGAAAAAGGATGCCAACCCATTGGTTCCTGCTGAACAAATCGTTCAGATTACCACTGATTTCGGAGTCATGAAAGTGAAACTCTACAATGAAACCCCCAAAAGCCGGGATAACTTCGTTAAGCTTGTTCAGGATGGATTTTATGACAGTCTGCTTTTCCACCGTGTGATCAAGGGTTTCATGATCCAGGGTGGTGATCCCCAATCCAAGAATGCAGCACCGGGAGTTGCGCTGGGCAATGGTGATGTCGGATATACCATTCCTGCCGAATTCAATGATTCGCTGTTTCACAAGAAAGGAGCATTGTGTGCTGCCCGAACTGAAAACCCTGAGAAAGCAGGCAGCGCATGCCAGTTTTACATCGTTCAGGGTAAAACATTGTCTGATGGTGAACTGGACCAGTTCGAGCAAAATGTGAACAAGGGATCCCGTATGCAAGGGGCATTTCAGCAAATTATCAATGACCCTTCAAATGCAGCGTTGAAAGAAACTTTTGTACGGTTACAGCAAACGAACCAGCGCGATAGTTTAAATGCCCTCGTTCAAAGTACGATCCAGCCGATGATTGATGCTAAAGTAAAACCATTCAAATATTCTGCAGCGCAACGGGAAGCTTATAAAACAACTGGCGGTACGCCTTCACTTGACCAGGGCTATACTGTTTTTGGTGAAGTGATAGAAGGCTTGGATGTGATTGATAAAATCGCAGCAGCGCAAACCGCTCCCGGCGACAGGCCTG
This sequence comes from uncultured Flavobacteriales bacterium, assembly GCA_964356415.1. Taxonomy (GTDB): domain Bacteria; phylum Bacteroidota; class Bacteroidia; order AKYH767-A; family 2013-40CM-41-45; genus JAPLDB01. The sequence continues at coordinate 6,228 of CAYHHK010000111.1, read as the reverse complement.
TGGCAGATGTAAGGATGACAATGAAGCTGGTCAAGTAAATGTTCGAATAACGAAACGAAACGAATTTACAAATTACAGCCATTAACCCTTATTTCTTCATTCGTAATTTCGTACCTGATTCGTTCCCGATAGCTATCGGGATCGTTGAGATAATAATTGTATTTTGGAACAGAAGATCATAAAGTTAATCGCCGAAGTAGAAGGGTATACAGTCTCAGTTAAGGACGATGTGGAAGCTTTCCGCCTAAAGTACCTTTCGAAAAAAGGGATTATTCCTTCACTCTTCGGGGAGATGAAAAATGTGTCCCCCGAGGAAAGGAAAAATTTCGGACTGCTTGTCAATGACCTGAAGAATAAAGCAGAAGAAAAACTGAACAGCTTCCGTGAATCTCTTGAATCATCTGAAAGTCAAAAAGAAGTTCCGGACCTTTCTCTTCCCGGTGAACCAAAGAACCCCGGTGCAAGGCATCCGATTTCTATTGTTCGCCGGCGCATACTCGAAATATTTTCACACATCGGTTTTACGGTTGAATATGGCCCGGAGATCGAAGACGACTGGCACAATTTTACCGCATTGAATTTTCCGGAGAACCATCCGGCCCGCGATATGCAGGATACTTTTTTTATCCGCAGCGGTGAGTCCAGCAAAGATGATATTGCTTTGCGTACACATACCTCATCTGTACAGGTACGTATCATGGAAACGCGAAAGCCGCCAATCAGGATCCTTGCCCCGGGCCGTGTTTACAGGAATGAAGCAATTTCTGCAAGGGCACATTGTTTCTTTCACCAGGTTGAGGGATTGTATGTTGACGAAGGCGTTTCTTTTGCTGATCTCAAACAAACACTGATGTATTTCGCAAAGGAAATGTTCGACGCTGATACAAAGATCCGCCTGCGTCCGAGTTATTTTCCATTCACGGAACCTTCTGCAGAGATGGATGTATCGTGCAACATCTGCAGTGGCAAAGGATGCAACGTTTGCAAATATACCGGCTGGCTGGAAATTCTTGGCTGCGGAATGGTTGATCCCAATGTGCTTGAGAATTGTAAAATCGATTCGAAAAAATATACCGGTTTTGCTTTCGGTATGGGCATTGAGCGTATAGCCATGCTGAAATACAACATCAACGACTTGCGTCTTTTTTCAGAAAATGATGTCCGGTTCCTGAAGCAGTTTATTTCTGCTTAGTACATATTCAAATCTTCATCCCGCCGGTTAGTACGAACGTATCGGCATTAAATTTAATCACAAACTGCATATACCGGGCAGATTCATAGAATCAGAATTTATTTAGCCGTAAATAATATGTCGTCCCTATGGGACTATGATGCACCAAACGAATCGGTACTACCAATATTAAGTCCCTCCGGGACAAAGCAGCCAAAACCGGAAATTAGGCTAATGCTTATGAGATAGCTATCGGTAAATCCCATCTTCAAATCCTCCCATCTTCTTTCTTCCCATCTTCAAATTCTCTCATCTTCAAATCTTCAAATCTTCAAATCAGCTTTCCGTCTTCAAATCAAATAGCCGCTTTCAACTCCACCATCGCCTGGTTGCAAAGCACAGTGAACTCCTCAAGCATTTTCGGAAGACTTTCTACGTCAATTTTCTCAGCAGCATGCCTTTCAATTTTTTTTATCATGTCTTCTCCTGCCTTTATACCCATATACGTGATCTGCGGTTTGAGCGCATGAGCTGTGCCGCGCACTGAATCGTAATTGCCGGCAGCAAGATGTGTTTTCATCATCTCAAGTTGTCCGGGACACATTTGCAAAAAAATGCCGATGTACTTGGCAATTTTATCTTTGTTGCCTCCGGTAAAGGATTGTAAAAAAGTGAGATCGATAGTTGGTGCGTCTGACATGAGAATTAATTTTTTTGAATGATTATTTTTTTGATGATCTCAGAGGTGGAAGTGGCGAGTTTGAGGAAGTAGATTCCGGAAGGCAGTTGTGAAACGTCTAATTCAGTTGGCAGTTGGCAGTATGCAGTTGGCAAACCAGCAGCCAATACCAATTCTCCGAAAGTATTGTAAATTGAAATTGCTTTTAGTGCATCCCGATTGCTATCAGAATGGCCACTGTTTATTACCAACATATTCGAAGCCGGGTTCGGGAACAATACGACATCGTCGTTTTCATACTCCGCAACTTGAATATACAAGCAAGCATCCTCTGCATTTAAGTTCCATGCAAGGGAATTCGAAACAACGATGTTTCCAGAAATGCCTTGCGTTTGTGTGAACGCCAGCGGTTGTGTAATAAAATTTGTTGTGTCAATAAATGGATGTGCATCCTGCTCATGACAGCCGCTATATCCTGATGAATCTGTACGTATCAGCATCATTTGTGTGCTGTCTGTGGTATTTGTGTAACTTGTGGTGAAGCCCGGCATCAGGTAACCGCCGTCATCCATTTTCGAAAAGTGAAATGCTTCGTCCTGTGCACCGTCACCATAGGTGCGTGTCCATATTGTATCTCCCAATGCATCCACCTTCATCAGGAAAACATTTGTGCTGTCATCTCCTCTGTCATTAGACTGAATATCAGAAATTGATTTGCGCAGACAAAAATCATTTGCGTGTATTTTATTTGTTGCAGATTCTTGTCTTGCCAATCTCAGATTATGCCCGTAACCCATGCTGTTTGAATATCCTGATACTACAATAGAACCATCGTTGTTCTCTCTTGCTGTATAACCGGCATCAGTCTTCGCACCTCCGTATGTTTTCCCCCAAATGATATTTCCCGTTGTATCCGTCTTCATCAGTAAAATATCAAAATCACCTTGTCCGAAGCTGATGGTTGAACCGCTGATCAGGTAATTGCCATCCTGAAGTTTAATGATTCCAGCACCTTCATCCCAAAATGACGCTCCAAAAGATTTTGTCCATAGAAGATTTCCCTGTGCACTAATTCGCATCATCAGAATATCTGATTCACCCAGTGATTGTGTAAATGTTTTACCGATGATCACAAAGCCGCCATCGGCAGTTTGCAGCATTTCAACACCCTGGTCGTCTCCGCTTCCGCCATAGGTTTTTGTGAACAATGTATCTCCGTTTAAATCAGTCCGGATTAGTAGTACACGTTTCAATCCTGTTTCGCGAGAGTATCCTGTAATTGCATAGCCATTGTCTGATGTTCTGATAATGGCACTTGCCACATCAAGGTCGGCGGTAGAAAACGTTTTTGCCCATTGCATGCCTCCCATGCTGTCGGTTTTGAAAAAGTAGAGATCATCAAGCGTATTTCCATTGTAACTTTTTGTGGAACCGACAAACACCAAACCGCCGTCTGACGACAATGTCATTGCGCCGGCGACATCATAATTCACTCCGCCAATGGCATGCGCCCAAATGACCTCACCATCATCATCCAGTTTCATGATCACAGGGTCAGCAGATCCGCTTCCTGTGGAAGTTGTTGCGCCGAGATAATAGATCCCTCCACTGGGACAGGGAAAAGCTACAAGAGAAATTTCCTGATTAATGCCACCATACAAATGCTGAAATGCCTGTTGTGAAAACCCGCTCCTGCAAAATGATAAGAGACAGAGAAAAAAAAACAATCGCAGTAAAAAATTTGTCATGCACTTATTTGCTTTTTCCTGACAGTGAGCTGGGCGATCTTGTTCAACAGATCCTGCTGCGCGAACGGTTTTGAAATGTACTGATCCATACCAGATTCAAAGCACTTTTCTACTTCGTCGTTGGTAACATTGGCAGTCATGGCCATTATCGGAACATTCCGTTTGGGTTTATCAAATGTGGTTCTGATTTTCTGCGTCGCTTCAAAACCATCCATCTCCGGCATCTGCACATCCATCAGGAGAATATCATAGTCTTTAGCCCGCAGCATGTCCAAAGCAACTTTGCCGTTTTCGGCCACGTCAATATTTATTTCCTTGATGAGATCGGTTAATGTGTCAACGGCCACCATCTGGTTAAACGGATTGTCTTCAACAAGCAGAATATTCAGTCCTTTCAGTTCTTCAGGATTTGCATCGCTTTCATGAATGATGGCCTTGCCTACATCTTCTGCTTTACCGATCGGGTAGGTGAGATGGAATGAGAAGGCAGTGCCTACTCCCATCGTGCTGGTAACGTGAATTGCGCCGCCCTGCAGTTCAATGAGTTGTTTTGAAATTGTAAGACCCAGTCCTGTTCCTCCATATTTTCGTGTGGTATCACTGCTGGCCTGTGAAAAGCTTTCAAATATTTTTCCAAGTTTCTCTTCTGCAATTCCAATACCTGTATCAATTACTGAAAATTGTATATCGGCATTTTCTTCGGTTTTGTTTTTCAGGGTAACCTCTATGGTTACGCTTCCCTTTTCAGTAAACTTAATGGCATTCCCACTCAGGTTGATGAGTACCTGCGTCAGCCGTACCGGGTCACCGATAAGGGCCTTCGGCACATTTTCTTTTATGTCTAATTTGAATTGCAGATTTTTTTCTTCTGCCCTGAAAAGCAATGTGTGGTAAGCAGTATCAAGCACATCGCTGACAAGAAAAGGCGTTTGTTCAAATTCCATTTTTCCTGCTTCGATTTTAGAAAGGTCGAGGATGTCATTGATAATAACAAGGAGGTTTTCTGCCGACTTGCGGATGACGTTCAGGTATTTTTTCTGTCCGTCATTCATCGGTGAATTCACAAGCAGGTTCGTAACACCTACAATTGAATTCATCGGCGTCCGGATCTCATGACTCATGTTTGCAAGGAACTGCTGCTTGAACCGTTCAGAGTTCTCCGCATGTTCCTTGTCGCGGATGGCAGAGTCTAACCGCTCTCTCGCAAGCACACCTTGTTTGAGGAGATTGAGTTCGGAAAGGGTCTTGTTAATTGTTGCTTCCAGGTCACCGAAGTCAATTGGCTTGGTGATGAAATCAAAAGCGCCACGGTTCATAGCAGTCCTGATGTTTGCCAGATCTCCATAAGCGCTCACTACTACAGCCTTGTAAAAATGATGAAGTTTTTTGATATTCTCCAGCAATGTAAGGCCGTCCATGATGGGCATGTTGATGTCAGTGAGCACCACATCATATCCGTCAGGAAGCGACTGGAGTTTTTTCAATGCTTCTTCTCCGTTGCTGGCAAAGTCGAAAATGATCTCATTATTCTTTATGCGATGCCTAAACCGTTGCCTGATCAGGTGCTCCAGATCCGGTTCATCGTCAACCACTAATATTTTTGCTGGTCCAAGGGTATTCATGTCTTATCTATTATTGTTACAAACCTACATGATTTTTCGTAAAAATCTGCAAGCAAAGTAAAAATCAGGGTAAACCCTGAGAAATTGATTGAAAATATTTTTCGCTGAATGCGGGATTTATTTCAGAAAATTCAAGCCACGAATTGCACTAATTTACACTAATCAATTGTCGGATTTATGCTTCGTGTTAATTAGAGATCCCGATAGCTATCGGGATGGTGGCTCTGTATTTTTTTTGTTTTGAATTTATTGGTGTGAAAGATCGCCACGAATTGCACTAATTTACACTAATCAATTGCCGGATTTATGCTTCGTGTTAATTAATGATCCCGATAGCTATCGGGATAGTGGCTATGAAAAATGTTTTTCCATTCGAGTATCAAGGTCTTGCAATCGGGATCAGGAATTTTGGAGTTTCAAGATTTTTTCCTTGAGCAATACAAAATCCACCGGCTTTGTCAGGAAGTCATTTGCGCCGATCTCCATTGCTTTGCCGTAATTGCTGTCATCACCATAAGCTGTAACCATCATTACGCGCAACAACGGAAATTCAGTCCTGATGAATCGCAGTAATTCAAGTCCTGTCATACCGGGCATGTTAATGTCACTTAGCACAAGCACAAGGTCGAATGGATGCAAAGACCTGAGGTAACTTAGTGCATCTTCCCCGTTAAAAGCGAAGTAGAAATCAAATTCTCCGCTTTTTAATTCCTTTCTGAATTTCTGACGGAAGAGGAGTTCTACATCCTGCTCGTCGTCGACGATCATTATTTTTGTCATGCCAGCTGAATTATTTTTTCAAAGGTAATAGAAACTTTGCTTTTCACAGAATTAAACCCGCTGTTCAGTGAATAATGAAACAGTTTTTCAACGCTTTATGTGGAAGTTATTAGTATATTTTTACCTTTGATCTTAGGTTTTGTGAATGCTTTTTTAAGTCAATTCCTCAAGTATGTTATTTATTCTTACAATTTGATAACCTCTCCCGATTCTATTCTCGCTCCGAAA
>CAYHHK010000110.1:9947-13023 GCA_964356415.1 uncultured Flavobacteriales bacterium | reverse complement strand
GCTGCTCAAAGATAGTTAAAAAAATTCTTGGATTTTAAGACAGTACCTCGATTATGCCCAGTTTTTATTTAATTCTGTCTGCAAATACTGTGTCTGTACAAGGTATAGCAAAATTTTTGTTGTCAATACGTACAAGATTTGCAATTATATCATCTTTCCCGTCATGATTAATGTCTCTAATTTGCAAGGGTAAAATATATTGTAAAGTGTCGCCTCCAACCCCACAGTATGTTTCGTGCCATTCGTCCAGTAGCTTGACCTCTTTAAAAATGGTTGTCGACTGTGATAAGAAGCCTAGCAAAGTTGCTCCGTCTTCAAATTGATAGCTTACTAAAAAGTCTGGGATCCCATCACTATTTAGATTTGCAACCATAACAGTATCGTACTCTCCATCAGAATGCTTTGGTGATAATATTTCTTTACTTTCATAATACAGTCCAAGCGAAGAAGTCTGTGTACTGTCATACCCCAATACAAAAGTATAATTGTCAAAATGAAATGTCTTTGGTTTGATTTGTTTATGTGTCGCATATTCGTGTCCACCTGCAAACCTTAAGTCTTTTAATACTTTAGTGTCAAACCCTAATTCGGCATCGCTAAACTCACATTCGTTTTTTTCATAATTCCAGCGTCCGCCACTGTCTAAGCAAGCATCGACTTCAAAAAAATGTGTCACCTTGATGTAGCCAAAAAATATCAACACGATGCATAAAAGTACAATGGCTAATATTTTAAATGTTTTGCGTGTCATTTCTAAAATTGGGCATAACTTATTTATTGAAGATATTTCCTCTCCAAAAATACCCTTCTACCATAAGAATTACGAATATAGGTGGAAATTTTAGATACGCCATGTCCCACAATAATTGAACACATTTTGTGACATAAACAAGTTCAAAACATTTGTATCCCGGCGAGATTCTCCACGATTCTTTCCTCCCCTTATTTTACAATTTATTTATGATGCGTTCACCCTGCTGTTACTTTGTGGTAGCTTTAACCTAACTTAAGGGTAACACCGTTTTTACCGTAGTGGCATTTTCTATTCAGACTTTTGAGGCGTCGAAAAAAATAATCACAACTCAAATTTCTTTTAAAAAAACGCCACTCATGAAAAAATTTACTTCCGGTTTTGTTCTCTTCTTGTTAAGTTCATTTTGCAATGCCCAAAATGGCCTGGAGAATATTATTGTAGAAAAATATTATATCTCAGATGCGAATGACTCACTGGCTTCTGATGGTATTTCTGTAAATCCCGGAACCCTTCCTGTCGGATCAACTACCTATAGAATATATGTAGATATGCTTCCGGGATATAATTTCCAGGCAGCATACGGAGTACCGGGTCATGAATTCAAGATTGAAACAACCACACTTTTTTACAACAATGAAGACCGCGGTGCTACATCACCGACTTTTACAAAGGCACAAGCCAAGAATAATACTGTAATGATTGATTCTTGGCTTACAGTTGGTTCAGCATGCCAGGGAAATTTTGGTGTGCTCAAGACTGCTGATGATGGAGTTGCAACGGTTGTGAATGCAGATGGTGTACTACAAAACAATGATCCCGATGCAGGAATTCCTATCAGTGTTGAAGATGGAATGATTTCAGGAACTCCTGCACAAGTTACGGCAGTAGGAATCACAAATGAAATTGCTGTTTTTGATGCGCAGAATGATGGCACGAATGGTCCTGTATTCTCAACCTCTAACGGATCTCTTGCTTGTCTGGGCGGTGCAGTTGGTCCTGATACAGCCACGAATCAGGTATTGATCGCACAGATCACTACAAATGGAACATTGTGCTTCGAGTTAAATATTCAAATCGGAACACCGGGAGGCGGCGTTGAGAATTATGTTGCAATGAATCCGGTTGGGAATGAAATTGTGATTCCATCCCTGATCTATTGCAGTAATATTAATCCGGGAATTCAAACTCAAGATAAATCAAACATGCATGCATTTGATCTATTTCCAAACCCGGCAAATGATTTTATTATTTTAAATATCAAGCCTGATCATTCTAATTCATCTTGCATATATAAACTGTATGATGGAACCGGCCGCATTATTTCGCAAAAGGAAATAGGACAAATTTCCGGAGGCTATTCAGAGCGCATTGATATTTCTTCCTTTGAGGATGGCATCTATTTTATTGAGATCATGGCTGACAGAATTTCTTCAGCGGAAAAATTTGTTAAAAACTGATCATACTGATCTTCTTTACAATGCAGCTCCGTGCATAAACCTGTCACGGAGCTGCAATTCTTCTCAGAGATCAGAACCACACAATGAAAAAGTTCCTTCTTCTTTCCATTATTTTTTTAACGGGCTATGCTGTTTCCTCCGGACAGGGAACAGTGAGAGGTAAAATTACAGATGAGAACGGCGAAACAGTAATTGGTGCTACCGTTGTTCAGAAGACCAACCATTCTGTCTGGAGCGTAGCAGATCTTGACGGGAATTACTCCATCAAAATTCCGGATTCGCTTCCTCAAATCATTGTCATCTCTTTTATCAGTTACCAGCCCATTGAAGAAAAAGTTCAGCTGAGAAACGGGCAGGTAATTGTCAAAAATTTTGCTTTACAACCTGTTGCACATGAAACAAAGGAAGTGACTGTGACGGCAAAGGCAGTGCGGGCGAAGGAGTATTATACGGAGATGATCAAGAAAAATTCGGCAACCACCCTGGATTATATTTCTTCAGAAACCATGAAGAAAACCGGTGATGCAAATGTGGTTGCTGCCGTAGCCAGAGTAACCGGCGTCTCAACGAATGGTGGTTTCATTACAGTACGAGGAATCGGAGACAGGTATGTAAAAACTGCAATCAATGGTTCGAGGATACCAACGCTGGATCCGTTTACAAATAATATCAAGCTTGATCTTTTTCCCGCAAGCCTTGTCGACAATGTTTTTATTACAAAAACCGCCAGTCCTGATCTGCCTGGAGACTGGGCCGGTGCTTATCTCTCGGTTGAAACAAAGGATTATCCGGAAGACCTTGCAGTAAACGTTGAAATTTCCGCCGGGTACAACAACCAAAGCACTTTTAATGATGTGGTTTCATC
>CAYHHK010000110.1:0-9847 GCA_964356415.1 uncultured Flavobacteriales bacterium | reverse complement strand
CCTTATGCTTCAAATGCTTTTCAGATAATCAATGCAAAGGTGCCTGAATCAGGAAAATCATTTCCGAATAACTGGAATACCACAACAAGAAATGCTCCGCTTGACTTCAGTCAGGGATTGAGTATAGGAGGCCAGGTGAATCTATTTGGAAAGCCGCTTGGTTTTCTTTTTGGATACCGATATGGAAATTCTATCAAGTATGATCCGAACTCGGAAGCGAATAGGATCAGATTCGATGGCTCGAAAGAATCTTCTGCAAATGCCCAAAACACTGTAGAAGTCAATGGATGGAGTTCATTGGCAAACCTCGCTTATAAATTCAACTCAAATAACAGTGTCTCTCTGTTATTCATGCCCAATTTTACCGGAGTAAATAAAGTACAGAATGCATTGGATAATTCCGACTCAACGAGATTTGTAATTACCAAAACACAATTTTATGAACAGAGAAGACAATTGGTGTACCAGTTTAAATCGGAGCATTTCATTCCATGGCACAAGATAAAAGCTGAACTGAATGCGTCTTATACAAACGGAAAAAGTAGCGTGCCTGATTTTAAAAATCTGCAATATTGGAAGGATGAGAAGCTGGGGATTTATCAGATCGGTGGCGAGATCGGAAATGGAATACACCGGTATTACAGGTATCTTTCAGATAACTTATTTGACTCAAGGATATCACTGGAAATGCCTTTGGGAAATAATCCGGGTCTTGTAAGAAAAGTTAAAGCCGGTGGTGCATACCAGAGAAATGATAAAAAAAGCGACCAGTACGACTATGCGCTTCATCTTGGAAACAATGCCGGCCTGACACTTCAGAATGATGACATTGATGCGTTTTTTGATCTGTCAAATTTTGATATTTCCAGTGGGTCAAACGGTGGCGTTCCATACAGTACGATCAATGAATTTTATGATGAAGGAGGTACGGCTGCAAATCACACTTTTGGAAAAAGTGAAATTAGTGCCGGCTTTTTAATGATTGATTATTCAATTACGCCACGCCTTCGTTTCTCCGGCGGGTTGAGAGTTGAGTTCGCAGATTTATTTACGGACGTAACTGAATTCGATTCATTGAACTATAAAGCCAATGATCCACGCAGAGCCTATTCTTCTTCTTATCCCATTGTGAATCCGGGAAAGGTTAGCGAAACAGATTTTCTGCCAAGCGCCAATGTTATTTTGAAACTAAGGAATGATGAGCTGGCGCCCGTTAATCTGAGGCTGAATTATAGCCGAACCGTTGCAAGACCAAGCATCAGGGAACTTTCAGATGTAGCACTTCTTGATTATGAATATCGGGAATTTGTTTTTGGAAACTCAGAATTGAAATCAGTTCATATCAATAACTATGATCTTCGTTTGGAATCTTATTTTAAATCAGGCGACAATGTTTCTTTTAGCTTGTTCTTTAAAGATTTTAAAGATCACATCGAACTTGTGAAATCTGTTGGGCTCACCTGGCAGAATGTTGATAAGTCCCGGGTTGCCGGAATTGAACTGGAAGGAAAAAAAATATTTCTGAATCATTTTGAGGCCGGTGCCAATGTGGCGCTGATCTGGTCTGAAACAAATTATGTGCGCAGCAGAACCGATCTCTCCGGTGGAATCAAAGAATACATTCCCATTGACACATTAACGCGGACCATGTTCGGACAAGCGCCATATGTATTGAATGGTTTATTGACTTACAAAGCAGATAGCATTGGGCTTTCCATTTCTGTAAGCTATAATGTGCAAGGCTCCAGGCTGGTTATTACCTCTGCCAATCCGGAAATTCCTGATGTTTATGAAATGCCAAGGCATTTGGTAGACACCAAGGTCACAAAGAAAATAGGAAAGCATTTCAATGTAAGTTTCACTATTCGTGATATCCTGAATTCACCGGTGAAGCGTGTCTACAAAGGTTCTGAAACGATTTATGACCAATACCACTATGGAACCAACTATGTACTTGGTATTTCTTACAATCTTTAATTGAAAAATCCGATGAGAAAAATTTCAGGAATATTATTTTTTGTTTTTGCTTGGAGTATCACGCAACTCAGCGCCCAGGTAGAGAATGTAATCGTCGAAAAGTACTACATCTCCGATTCAAATGATGCCACCGATACAATTGGAGGTGGGTTGCCTGACCGTTCAACTACTTACAGAATATACATCGACCTTATTGCAGGCTCAATACTTACAAAGATATACGGGGATATTAACCACGTCTTAAAGATCAGCAGTACGGAAATCTTTTTTAATAATGCAGCAGACGGGCAGTCATTTGCCAAAGATTTCAGTAAAGTAAGATTGGGAGAAAATACTGTTGCGCTTGACTCCTGGCTTACTTTAGGACAAACAACCAGGAATGCTGCAAAGACCTATTTCGGAATTTTAAAATCGGATGATACGGATGGTTCAATTATCGGAGGAGCCAACAATGATGGCGGCAGTGCAGCAATCGCAGACGGACTTCTGGCGAATAATGATCCTGCAGCAGGGGGGCCGCTTACGGAAGCCGATGGAATGGATACCATGTCACAGCTTCCAACAAATTGGGCTGACTATGGTATTATAGATATTGCTTCAGGTGTGGACTCAACTATTTTCGGATCTGCGAAATCGGGAAAAGAATTTATCAGTTATGATGCAGGCCTTCAGAACTCAGGGGTTTCAGGTGTTGATCCTGACAGCAACCGGGTTTTGGTCGCACAGTTAACAACCAAAGGTCAACTATCTTTTGAGTTGAATGTGGAGGTTATTGATACAAACGGAATTGCAATAAAGTACGTTGCCAATGACAGTATTCTCTTGCAGGGAGAGGTATTGAGCCGAAGCTTAAAATATCCTTTCGCGCAAGTATGCGGATGTCCTGATCCTAGATATCTGGAATATATTGGTGACAGGGATTGTGATGCGCTTGATTCCTGCAGGAACCTCATTGTTTATGGCTGCATGGATACAATGGCATGCAATTTCAATCCTGATGCGAATTTCAATTTACAGTCATTATGCTGTTATCCCGGCTTCTGCAATGACCGCGACATCAGTGTCGTTTGTCCGGGGCTGACTTATAAGATGCACAGGTCATTGCCGTTCAATCTTTTTCCAAGTCCGGCAAAAAATCAGATCACATTTCAGTCACCATCTTTTGGAGGTGCAGCGATCAGTTATTCAATATACAATATGACGGGAGAGATTATTTTCAGGCAAAATGTCGGCTCATCATATTCCCCAATCGAACTTAACATTGATTTATCTTTTCTGAATGCCGGCATTTATATATTTCAGGTTGAATCAGGCTCACTTACGGATCGAGCAATATTTATTAAGGAGTAAAACAGAAAATGAAAATCAAAACCCAATTCGGAATTTACTTTTTCCTTTTACTGTTGCTGACAATATCCTGCAATGACAAGGAAGAACCTGCTCCGGCTATAGAAACAGGAACTGTTACTGATGTGGAAGGAAATAGTTATAAAACCGTCAAAATCGGTGACCAGTGGTGGATGGCAGAAAACCTGAAAGTAAAAACTTATCGCAACGGAGCGATTATTCCAAACATCACAGACTCAGCTGACTGGGTTCAGTCATTGTCAGGCGCATACTGCATTTATAATAATGGTAATAATCAATCGAATGAACCGGGGCTTTTATATAACTGGAATACTGTAAATAATTCTTCCGGCTTAGCTCCTGCAGGATGGCACGTACCAACAGATGATGACTGGAAAAAACTGGAGCAGGAATTAGGGATGAATGCTGCTGAATCAGATAAATCAGGATGGCGTGGTTCCAATGAGGGAGATAAATTAAAAATAGAATCGCCCCAGGGATGGACTCAATACCATACAGTCTGGGCAACCAATGAGAGTGGCTTTACTGCACTGGCAGGAAGTTGCCGCCTGCCCAATGCGAAATTCGGACAACCGGGACTATTTTCTACCGGCTTCTGGTGGTCTGCATCAGAAACAGGAGGATCAGAAGCCTGGTATCGTTACCTTGATTATAAGAACAGCAATGTTTTCAGATCACATGACTCTAAGCTATACGGATTCAGTGTGCGGTGTGTGAAGGATTAATTGAATAAAAAAAATTCAGCATATTCAATTTGTTTACCTCGGTAAATTGTTTTTATGGAAAGGAACAGGAAGAATATTTTCACCGCATCAACTTTGCGAAAAGCAAGACTTGCCAAAGCGCTCGGGCATCCGGTTAGAATTGCCATTATTGAATATTTATTGGAGCATGACCGATGCAGTAGCGGAATGCTTACACATGAAATTTCATTGTCACAGTCAACACTAGCTCAGCACCTTAAGTTATTGAAAAATGCAGGACTGCTAAGGTTTGAAACAAAGGGAAAAGAGACCAGCTATTTTATCAATCAGGAGGTTTGGAATGAAGTAGAGATCCGAATCATATAAAATTTTATATGGATATTCAAGGCGGTTTGTAAATACGATGGATATTAGTAGTTGGTAAATTATTACTGAGGACACCAAACAGTAACACATCATCCCGTAACAATATTAGGTTTTCTTTACAACTGATTCAGTGGACACTACCGGCAATCGCCTATTGACAATATTTCGATTTAATCTGGGAGATAACGGATTTGAGACTGAAACGGACTTTCGGAATCTCCCATAACTCAATACGTAATACTGTCATTCCAATCTCGGCTCAGACGAGAGAGGAATCTTTGAATTCATTTACTTTAGGACACTATTTTATGACCTGCATAATAAGTCAGCGATTTTATTAATGCTTCCGGATCTTTGATCCGGATTTTTTTTAATCATTCTATTTGGGTAATACTTGGTCATTCATTATTAAATTAATAGTCTTTATTAAAATCGCTGAGCGTTCATTTTATTTACTGTAAACAAAGGAACACACGATCAATAAAGTTAACAATGCGTTGACTCATTTGTATTTATTTGTTTACAGTATGGATAAATAGATATAATGTTTTGGTAAGTTTAATTTACCACCTCTCCCTCTGAATCCCTTGATATTTGCAGCGCACAACAATAATGCTGTGCCTAAACTTAAAAAATAACAAAATGAAAAAATCAGTCTTCAAACTCATTGCGACTGCAGGAATAGCATTCGCAGTAAATTCAGTAAGCTTTGGTCAGACGAACCTTGGCGCTGAGTGTGGATGCCCGACGCCGGTATCATCCCGCCCAACAGTTCTTGTTTCAACGCTGGCTACTTCAGGTGGTGCGCTTGACGGAGAACTCACTGCAACCAATACCATTTTTGACTGCTCTAAGACGTGGATCCTTGACAAGAAAATTTATGTACCAAGCGGAAAAACATTGACGATTCAGCCTGGTACAGTGATCAAAGGAAACACAGGAACATCTGCAAATGCAACGTGCCTTCTTGTAGAAGTTGGAGGAAAGATATTTGCATCAGGAACCGAAAGCTGCCAGATTGTTTTTACTGCAGCAGCAGATAATTTAGATGGTACTTTCCCGATTGCCAGCAATGGACAGTGGGGCGGAGTATTGATTGCAGGAAAAGCTTCAAACAACCTGACGCTTGCTGCAAACGGTCCTTTCCAGGCAGGTGTTGGTGATGGTCGTATATGTGTAGCTGATGGTATCGGAACATTTGAAGGTTTCGCTTCCACCAACTCTAAAGATCAGTTTGGAGTTACACCTGCGCAATTTGATGACAATGACAATTCAGGAATTTTGAAATATGTATCGATCCGTCATGCAGGTGCTATCCTTCAGGTTGGAGGAGAAATCAATGGTTTGTCACTGGGCTCAGTTGGGCGCGGAACTACGATTGAACACATTGAAATTGTATCATGTGCCGATGACGGAATAGAGTTTTGGGGTGGTACAGTTGATGTAAAATACATTGCCATGATGTTCGGCAATGATGATAATTTCGACTGGGATGACGGCTGGAGAGGCAGAGCACAATTTTTGTTCGTTCTTAAAACTGACAACACGGCAAGTGTAGATTCAGACAATGGTTTTGAGTCCGATGGTGATGACCAGAAATCAAACTTGCTCCCGCGTTCTCATCCGATTATTTATAATGCAACAATGATCGGAAACAGCAAGACGACATTGACAAGCGATAACAGTTCAATTGCTGCAATCAATGCAAAAGAAATTACAGAAGGTGAAATTTACAATTCAGTTTTTGCAAATTGGAAAAACGGATTTAACATGGTGAAATCTCTCGGAACAAGGGCCGGAACAAGCGAAGCTTATCATAACTGGTCTTCAACGCTTGGAAACGGTAGTCAGAGCTTAAAAGTAAAATGTAACACTTTTATTAATGTTACTAACCCTCTTACAGTCGGAAGCAGTGCTGCCAACGTAGTTGCTGCTGATAACACGCAGTTTGCTGCAGAAAATAATATTATCGCTGCATCTGTAACCGGTTTTGATTACGTGTTTACAGTTAACAATACAACAAATGCTGTAAGTCATAAGGTGGATGCAGTTCCGAATCCTGTATTGACAACAACAGGTTGCAGCACTACGCCACCGGTTGATGGTTTTTATTCAGCTGCAAATTACCGTGGTGCATTTAATGCAAATGGCCAGACTTGGCTTTCTCCATGGGCGTATTCAGTGGTAGCTGCTGCAGTGAGCGGTTCTGTAGAGTGTCCAACGGATCTTAATAATGATGGTGTAACCAACAACGTTGACTTCCTGCAGTTGCTGGGTCAGTTTAACCAGTCTTGCCAGTAATTCAACCGCAACTAAAAATTTAAATTATAAAAAAAATATTTAAAATGAAAAAGATACTAATGGGCTTAGCCCTCATTCTCTTCGGTGTTACCTCCCAAGCACAAAACGGGCTGGAGAACATCGTTGTAGAAAAATACTATGTGTCAAATGCAGCAGATGCTGCAGGTAGCACTGGTGTTCTTCCTGCAGGTTCTGTTACTTACAGGATCTGGGCAGATATGCTTCCAGGTTATAACTTCCAGGCATTATTCGGAGTTGCCGGACATACATTGACGGTTCAAACGACAACTGCATTCTTTAACAATGAAGATTATGGCGGAACAACTCCTACCGTGAGTACGACCAACATTCGCAAGAATTCAGCATTGCTTGATTCTTATTTCTCAGTTGGTGGTGCAGCGACAGGTCGTGTAGCAGTTTTCAAAACTGAAGATACTGATGGTTCTCCGGGTAATGCACAAAGCATCCTTCAGAACAATGATGCTTCCACTACAGGAGCAATCAACATCGGATCAACTACAAGTTTACTTGCTCAGGACGGAATGATTGCAGGATCTCCTGTTGCTGTTACTTATGTTGGGATTAACAACACAGGCAACGGTGATTTGGGTGTACTGGATGGTGCCAGCCAGGTTGGTGGTTTATTCACTACAACAAATGGTTCTGTTGCTGCTTTGGGTGGAGCAGTTGGTCCGACAGCGGCCAACCGCGTGCTTGTTGGACAGTTTACCACTGATGGAATTTTCAGTTTTACATTGAATGCACAGATCGGTACACCGGGTGGCGGCACACAGCAATTCGTGGCTTCCAACCCTGTAGGTGCGGAGATACTGCTTGCAAGTTTAACCGGAACTTTTGGAGCTCCGAACACTCTTCCAACAGTGAGCATTACTGCTCCTGCAAACGGTGCAAGTTTCCTGACTGCTGCAGTTGTTACAATTGATGCATCTGCATCTGATGCTGACGGTACTGTAACACAGGTTGAATTCAAAGTTGATGGTGTTTCTGTTGGTATCGACAACTCATCTCCTTATGATGCAAGCTATACAGCTGTAAACGGTTCACATTGCATCACTGCAATAGCAACGGATAACAACGGGGGAACAACAACAACTTCTTGTGTCAATATTACAGTTGCCGGTGACCCGCTTCCAACGTGTGTGATTACTGCTCCAGTAAACGGATCAAATTATTCAGCAGGTGCAAACGTGGCCATCGCTGCAACAGCAACGGACAATGGATCTGTGGTTTCGGTGGAATTCTTCGTTGACGGAGTATCATTGAGCGTTGACAATACTTCACCTTATGATGCAAGTTATACTGCAATATCAGGTGCACATACACTGACTGCAAGAGCTACGGATAACCTGGGCGGGCAAACAACTTCTGCGGGGGTTAATATTTCAGTGGGAGCGAACACCCCTCCGACTGTAAGCATCACTTCACCTGCTAACGGCGCATCATTCTATTTTCCAAATGCAGTTAGTTTTGCAGCAACTGCAAATGATGTGGACGGAACAGTGTCCTATGTACAGTTCTTTGTCAATGGAGTTGCAGTTGGTACTGATGGTTCTGCACCTTATTCGTTGAGCTGGCCAAGTGTGATTGGTACAGCCGTGATAACAGGAAGGGCTGTGGATAATTTGGGAGCACAAACATTTTCTGCTCCTGTAACAATTGCGATTGTTGATCCGAATGCATCTCCTTATAAAATTGTAACTTCAGCTTCCACATGTGTTGCAGGTTTGTTTTGCCTTCCTGTGGCTGCCGTTGATACAGTTGCGAATGTAATCGGCTATGACG
This sequence comes from uncultured Flavobacteriales bacterium, assembly GCA_964356415.1. GTDB lineage: Bacteria > Bacteroidota > Bacteroidia > AKYH767-A > 2013-40CM-41-45 > JAPLDB01. Next base: position 1,328 of record CAYHHK010000110.1, on the reverse strand, counting down.
TGGTTATGCATTATGACAAAACAAAGGTGTTGCCTACAGGCGTGATTACTGTTTACAATAATTTAATTAATCCGGCTTATGTAGATGTTGCTACCAGCACCGATACTGCTGCAGGAGACATCCTCATTTCTCTTTACTTCAACGCATCAGCACCTCCGGCTGCAAGGTTTACAGGAGCAGGGAATGTTTTCTGTACTGAATTTACTAAGCTGGGAAGTTTTGCTGCAATTGATACAGCAACATTCTCCATCACTTCTTTACAGGAAAGTTATTTCACCGGTGTGTCTTCCAAGCTGGTTGATCCGGGCAAGTACAGTTCCTTTAAAGATACTGCCTTCAAAGCGACCATCAGCTTCTGGCTGGATAACAGCCCGATCAGGTACAATGCTGCCATCCCTTCACAATATCTCATCACCAATGTTTATGGTAACAACGCATCATGTAACAACCGTTCAGCAACGGCAATTCAGCCCGACCTTGCAGGTGCATTTGATTACAACATGAATAATGGAGTAGATGTTGAGATTGTCCGGAACATCCTTCCGGGTACAAGCATGCAGCCGGTAGTGAATGGCTTTGATGCATTCCTTACAAGGAAGGTGCTCATCAATGACATCAGTTTTATTCCGTCGGCTTACCAGATGGTTGCCATGGATGTGAACATTGACGGAGTAATAAGTGCCGGTGATCTTTCACAGATCAACCAGCGAGCAGTACTCCTGATCCCTGAATACAAACAGGCATGGAACTATGATACGGCAGGTAACTCGAACGGACAGCCTTCAAAGGACTGGTCATTTGTTGATATAACTTCACTCAATACAAATGTGGCCTTCCAGATTTCTGTAACCTATCCTTTATTTGATGGTACCGGTTACAACAAGGCACACGTGCCTGCTGTTCCGTTCTGTCTTTCTGTTCCGGTGATCAATCCTACAACATGCCCGATAATCAGCCAGGAATCATACAAAGGGATATTGCTAGGTGACGTAAACGGAAATTTTGCAACTGTAGGTTCCGGCGGATTGTACCGTGAAAACCGTGACAACAAAGTGATCTTTGATTTGTCAAAAGCAACAATTGCGAACGGTTATATTGATATGCCGGTTTCATTTTCCGGTGACATCAATGTAAATGCACTTGACTTTTCCCTGAAATTCAATGAGAATAATTTATCATTCAATTCCATTGCAGATCATTCAGGTTATATGCAATCGCTGTCAAACTTCAATACTGCTGACAGAACGCTGAGATTCACTTCCAACAGTTTGCAAAATTATGAGCTGGGAAAATCCCTGGTATCAGTTCGTTTTAATGCAGCTTCAGGA
>CAYHHK010000109.1:4552-13096 GCA_964356415.1 uncultured Flavobacteriales bacterium | reverse complement strand
ATGCCCTAATAATTCTTTGATGCTTAGTAGGTCGGTACCTCCTTCAAGCAAATGGGTGGCAGTGCTATGAAGAATGGAAAGAATGTCTCTATTCCAATTTTTTCCTTTGGCCCGTGCCCCCAAAGTCAGCTATGCTGAAAAAAAAGGGATGTGTGATGCAACTTTTCAGCCCCGAAGTGGCACTTACACAATAGTGATAGATGCGATACCCCTTATCTAGCCAAATTAATATAGAGTTATTTTAATTTCAAACTTTCTTGTTGGTATTAAAAAATTAACAATCGCTTAAACCCATGCTAATAGCAAGGTTTGTTGATTCGGTACACGATTGAAAAGTATTACTGCTTTGTTCATAAGCGTGTTGAAAAATGAAGCAATGAGCATCAATGTTTCGGAGCATCCTCGTTTCCTTTGTAAACTATTGACAGGAATAATTATTTGAATAGTAGGCATTCAGCATTGTTTGCTACCATGCATTATATTGATTAGTTGACCTTTTGAAATAAATCTACATGAGAAAAGAAAACTTTTTTAGTTTATCTGCTATGCGCAGAGTTGCGCTGACGCTACTGATTATTACATCATTAACGGGTAGTGTGCAACGCGCTTATGCAACGCACGCTGCTGGAGCCGATCTTACCTATCGTTTTATTTCCCGTAATGGCAGTGGTGATACGTATGAGATCACAGGGTCCTTTTACAGGGATTGCAGTGGTGTGTCAGCACCAACAACATTGCCAATCAGGATTTCTTCGGTGAACTGTAATTATACAAACACAACTTATTCTCTTCCTAAAATTGCGGGAACAGGTCAGGAAATTACTTTCCCCTGCTCAACTTCTCAAACTAAGTGTACCAATTCAGGCAGTCCTACACTTGGTTTTCAAAAATATGTGTATCGGGGTAATGTTGTATTCCCTTCGCAGTGTACAGACTGGCTTATCAGCTATTCTGTCCTTGCCCGCAACTGTGCAATAACAACCATGCAGCAGGGAAGCCCGTGTGGTCAGACAACACCTATTTATGTAGAAGCTACTTTGAATAATTTAAACTTTACAAATAACAATTCTCCAACATTCAGTAATAATCCGGTTGCATTCATTTGCCAATACCAGAGTTTCGTTTTCAATCATGGCGTTACTGATATTGACGGCGATTCATTGTATTTTGAACTCATCAATGCGCAGCAATCACACAATGTATCTATTCCATATGTTCCGCCATTTTCCGGTATCAATCCCCTGACTTCAACTCCTGCCGTCGCAATCAATTCTTTAAATGGAGATATCAGCATGAATGCCCAGCAACTTGAAATTGGTGTTATTGCCATTCGTATCAAAGAATTCAGAAACGGGATTCAGATCGGAAGTATCATTCGTGATATGCAATTCATAGTAAATAACTGCTATCCAAACGTTTTACCTACGGCTACCGGCATCAACGGGACTAATAATTTTACAGCTACCGTATGCCCCGGTAACAACTTAACTTTTTTTATCAACTCAGACGATACCAATGTAGCCAATGTTGTGACGATGATCTGGAATAGCGGAATATCTGGAGCAACTTTTTCCACTGCCGGCACCCCGCATCCTACAGGAACTTTCTCATGGACGCCAACCCTTGCACAGGCACGTACACAGCCCTACAGCTTTACGGTTACCGTGAGGGATGATAACTGCCCTGCAAATGCATTTCAGACTTACTCTTTTACAATCTATGTTCCGGATATTCAATCAACTTTTACTAAAAGTATTCATAACGGATACAATATAAGCTGTCACGGAGGAAATGATGGTAGTATAACAGCTTCTCCTACAGGGGGGGGGACCCCTTATACATACAGTTGGTCACCTTCAGGGGGCAATGCTGCAACAGCATCCGGCTTAACGGTCGGTACCTATACGGTTGTAGTAACCGATGCAAATGGCTGTTCGAAAACATTTACACAATCACTTACAGAACCACCTGATCTGGCGTCCTCTTTGAATTCACAATCCAATGTATTATGCAATGCTGCAGGTACAGGTTCAGCGTCAGTAACGGTTTCAGGTGGAGTTCCGGGATATACTTATTTATGGAATTCTGCACCTCCTCAAAGCAATGATACTGCCTCAGGTTTATTCGCAGGTAACTATTCCTGTATTATTACTGACATGAACGGATGTCGTGATACTGTTCCATTGACAATTACCCAACCGACTGCAATAGCTCCTGTCATTGATGCCGTTTCCAATGTCACCTGTTATCAAAATGCAAATGGATCCATATCATTGAGTGTAAGTGGTGGCACGCCGGGCTATACATATTCATGGAGCCCCGGAGGTTATACAACGCAAGACATCAGTAACCTGGATACAGGCACGTATGTATGCACGATCACTGACACGAATGGATGTACCACAACCGTTTCTGCGTCGATCACACAACCAGGTTCAGTAACACCATTACCCGGACTACCGGTTTCGTCAACAGATTTGCTTTGTAATAATGACTCGAGCGGAACTGCTGCAGTAAATACAGTGTTGCTTGGCGGTACGCCCCCTTATACCTATGCATGGAGTACAGGAGATGTTACTTCATCAGTATCAGGATTACATGCAGGCAGTATAACACTTACTATTCTGGATGCGCTTGGATGTACAGCTGATACCACTTTCAATATCACTGAACCGCTACCGATAATTACTGGAATCACAAACCCAAGCCCGTATTTCTGCGGTTATGATGTGAGTTGTAATGGATTGACGGATGCAAACATTGACCTCAGCGTGGGTGGAGGAACAGCTCCTTATTCTTATTCATGGAATGGAGGAACCTATACAACTGAAGATCTTACCTTAATTGGTGCCGGAGTATATAACGTAACAATAACAGATACGAATGGCTGTGTTGCAACAGACAGTTATACTGTAACAGAGCCGGGTCCAATTGACGTAAACATTTCCAGTCCTGTAAATGCCGGCGGGTACAATATTGCCTGCAAAGGCGAAAGTTCAGGTAAAATTTACACAGCAGTAACAGGCGGATGTGCTCAATTTACTTATGACTGGGGTAGTGGACCTGTTCCCGTAGATTCACTAATCGGTTTGCCTGCAGGTTTTTATTCCGTGACGGTGGTGGATCGGAACGGATGTTCGATGATTGATACAATTACACTCACTGAACCGGATACCCTTGTTCCACTGATCACAAGTATTGTAATAAACGGAGTAAACATCACCTGTTTTGGTGGTGCCGACGGACAGGTTTACCTGGATACCATTGTAGGTGGAAGTCCGCCATACACCTGGACATGGAATACAGGCGGCACAGCAGATACGCTGACAGGTGTTGGTGCGGGACAATATTCAGTGCATGTGGTGGACGTTAACGGTTGTTCGAATGATGCTCTCGCAACTCTCAGTCAGCCTGATCCTGTTGTAGCTCAACTCAGCACTTCTATATACAATGCCTATGAGATAAGTTGCCATGGTGCATCCGACGGTTATATTAATATTGATACAGTTTTCGGGGGTGTACCTTCTTATACATTCCTCTGGTCTAATTTAAGTACCGCTGATTCCATAGGTGGACTTACTGCAGGAGAATATTATTTAATAATAACAGATACGAATGGTTGTGTCGATTCAGTCGATATTACCCTTACAGAACCGGATGGCTATATCGTAAGTGCAACCATTTCAGATGTTAACGGATACAGTATTGGCTGCAATGGCAGTTCCAATGGAACGATAGATCTGTCATTGTTCGGCGGTACAGGGAACTATTTTTATTTGTGGACTCCGGGCGGAGATACAACTTCCAGCCTTACAGGACTTGGTGCAGGTACTTACTGCGCTCACATTACCGATGATAACAATTGTCCGCTTGATACTTGCTTTACGCTAACCGAACCTCCGGTACTGGGAACCACTGATTCATTAAGTACATATAACGGAGGAAATAATATTTCATGTTTCAGTCTGTATGATGGTTATGCCGGCGTAACGGTAACAGGTGGCGTACCTTCCTACACAGTAGTCTGGAGTACCGGTGATACCGGACTTTACATCAACAGCATTCCTGCCGGAACCTTTTCTTATACAGTAACTGATTCGAGTGGTTGTATGTTCACTGATTCAGTGACACTTACTGAACCACAGCCTTTGAATGTAGCGCAGGACAGTTTAACATCAATATTATGCAATGGTGATACAACAGGCTGCATATATCTTACTGTAACAGGTGGTACAGGGCCATTCACATATTACTGGCCGAATGAGGATTCAACAGAGGATCTTTGTAACCTTGGTGCAGGATTATACGAGGTAACAATAACAGACGCCAACGGTTGTGTAAGCGTAGATACTTTCAGCCTTGCAGAACCATCGGCTTTGGCAAATTCACCAACGCTGTCTCTTTTTACAGGAACCAATGTTCAGTGTAATGGAGGCAACAACGGTTATATCATCGTGAATGAATCAGGCGGAACTCCGAATTATACTTATACATGGACCGGAACAGTTGCAACAGGTGATTCAGCAGGAGGATTGAGTGCCGGCACTTATTCTGTTATAATTACGGATGCCAATGGATGTATGGATTCTGTTAGTGCTACATTAACAGAACCGCCTGCTTTCAGCCTGAATGGTATTTCTTCATCACCCACTACGTGCGGCAACAGCAATGGTACTGCATGGATTGATCTGTCTGGTGGAATCCCTCCTTACTCATATTTATGGAATACAGTTCCGGTTCAGGTGAATGATACAGCTTCAGGCCTCAGCACAGGAACATATACTGTTACAGTGACTGATTCAGCAGGGTGCACCTATACTGATTCAATATTTGTCAATAATACTGCAAACCTTTCTGCAACTTTACAATCACAACAGGATGTAACTTGTTATGGTGTTGGAGATGCAACGGCTACAGTTTTGCCAAGCGGAGGAACTGCACCTTTTTCTTACCTGTGGAGTAACGGACAAACCACGCAGACTGCTGTTGGACTTTCCGGAGGATCCTTCTCTTGCTTGGTAACAGATTCAAACGGATGTAGCGTTACTGTGAATGGTGTCACCATTCAGGAGCCGGTACTATTAACAGCAACTGCTGCAACTTCACCTGTACTTTGCAATGGAGATTCAACCGGCAGTGCAACAGCCAATCCTTCGGGAGGAACGGCACCATATTATTTTAACTGGTCAAATCTTGATACCAACCAAACAGCCACCGGTCTTGCTTTCGGAACATATACATGCACCATTACCGATGCGCATGGTTGTGATACAACGATCAGTGTTTCAATCAGCGAGCCTACAGCAATTGCTGCAGGAGTATCGCATGTAAATGTTGCCTGTCATGGAAATGCTACCGGAAGTGATTCTGCATTTGCTTCTGGCGGTACGCCCAATTATACTTATCTGTGGAATTCAGTCCCACCACAGTTGACCCAGGTGGCTACGGGACTCACAGCCGGTATTTATGCCGTAACGATTACGGATGCCAATGGATGTTCCATTGTTGTGAGTGACACAATCACTGAGCCAATTATTATTGATGCTACTATTTCGATTACTGATATCGACAGTGTGAATTGCAATGGCGGATTAGATGGATCCGCAACCGTTACTGTGAGCGGAGGTTCTTTTCCATATACATATTTATGGTCACCCGTTGGTGGCAATGGCGCAACTGCCTCAAATTTAGGTGCCGGTAATTATTCAGTTGACATTACGGATGCCAATGGTTGTACCACCACTGCAACAGCAACTGTTGCACAGCCGGATACACTTGCAGTAAGTGTAACCGGAACAGGAAGCGTAACCTGCAATGCAGGAAGTGATGGAGTTGCTGTAGCCAATGTGAGTGGAGGTACAGCAGCATTTACTTATTCATGGAATACCATTCCGGTTCAGAACAGTGATTCCGCAACCGGACTAAATGCCGGTTCATATACTGTTACCGTTACCGATTTTAATGGCTGTACAGGATCAGGTTCATTTACCATCAGTGAGCCACTTGCATTAACTACTACTGCCAGCGCCCCTGCTGAGGTGTGTGGTCCATCTGTTTCACTTTCCGGTTCATTGGGTAACAATCAAACCGGATTATGGACAAGCCCTGATGCAGGTGTTGTTTTTGACAATAATACAGATGCAAATACAGATGCTTCGGGATTGCAGTATTCAACAACTGACTTTATCTGGAATGTTACGGATACGATCACAGGTTGCATTGCATCAGATACCGTACAGGTTTTAGCTGATGAAGATGTGGTTGCCGAAATTGACAGCGCTGACCAGGAGATCTGCCTGATCTCTCCTCTGTTTGACGGGCATTTCCACATTGCCGCATACACTCCGGCAGTTGGTACCGGAACATGGAGCCTTGTTACAGGTACAGGAACAATTGAGGATTCTTCACTCGCATACATGGAGTACGAAACGGATCAGCCGGGAACAAGTGTTTTGGTTTGGACTGTAGTGAACGGCCTGTGTCAGAAAACAGATACAACTACAGTGAAGTTGAAAAATGATGGAGCTTGTCTTGATCTTGAACTGCCAACCGGATTTACTCCAAACAGCGATACTTATAATGATGATTACAATATTCATGGAATTGAAAATTATCCAATGAATACATTCATCGTCTTCAACCGCTGGGGAAATGAAGTGTACAAGAAAGAGAATTATGTAAATCACGACTGGAAGGGCGACAACAACAATGGTGATCCTTTACCATCTGCTACATATTATGTAATTCTTATGATCAATGATGGCAGTAACCTGACGAAGAACACCTTTGTTGATCTCAGGAGATAATACCGTCAGTTAAAAAATAGTAAAACAGTCCGGATATAAATTATCAAGAATAGCATGAGAAAATTAATCGTAATCGTTTGCCTGGCATGTGCCTCAGCAACTGTAAATGCCCAGCAAGATGTGCTGTTAAGTCAGTACATGTTCAATCATCTGCTGGTAAACCCTGCATACGCCGGAAGTCATGATTACATGATGGCTACCCTGCTTTATCGAAATCAGTGGGTTAAATGGGACAATGCGCCAACCACTGAAGTAGCAACATTGCATGGTCCGCTTGGAAGCACCAAACTCGGCTGGGGTGCTGCACTGAGCCATGACCATGAAGGCGTAACCGACAGGACAGACTTTTACCTGAACCTGGCATATCATATAAAAGTTTCGAATCGTCTGAAACTCGGAATGGGCTTACGCGGAGGACTGTCTTATTGGGTGCGTAAAAATTCAGACCTCATTTACTGGGATCAGAATGATCCTAAATTTGAAGGAGACAAAACGACTCATATTCTCCCAAACCTGGGCGCAGGATTGTATCTCTACAGCAAACGTTTTTATGCAGGTATCTCAGCACCTGAAGTCCTTAGCTACGATCCTGAAAAATCACTTTCTGTTAACAGTGATGAACTGAAGGAAGTTCCACATCAGGTACGTCACTACTTTATTACTACCGGTGTTGCATTTCCATTGAGTCCGGACATTGTTCTGAAACCAAGTGTGCTTGTAAAATACACACCAAACACTCCTGTAGAAGCGGATTTTAACCTGAATGTATTGCTAGCAAATATTATCTGGATCGGTGGAAGCTACAGAACACAGGACGCTGCAGTTGCCATGGTTGAAATACAACTTACCCGGAAACTTCGCCTTGGGTATGCTTATGATTTCACACTTACTGATGTAAGGGATTATTCAAGCGGTTCTCATGAAATTATGCTTGCATATGATTTCGGTTATGACATCATGAAAATAAAAACACCGCGTTATTTCTAAATAGTTAAACGAGAAAGAAACCTGATTTTAGAAAATACACCATGAATAAAAGATTTTCAACTTATATCACTGCCGCAGTTGTTTCAATTGTGCTTTATTCCTGTGGAGCAGGATACCACCTGAGGCAAGGCAACCGTTTGTACAGCATGCTTGCATATAACAGTGCAATTACTGAATACGAAAAGGCACTGAGCAAGAAACCTCTTCAGGAGGCAAAAATTAAGCTGGCAGAAAGTTACCGTAATGTGAACAACATGCAAAAAGCGGAAACAGCTTATGCCGATGTAGTACAAATTACAGGAGTGAAGCCTGAGCACAAACTGGAATATGCAAAGGTTTTGATGCGCAATGGCAAATATCCGTCTGCAGTTATCTGGCTGGAGAGTTACCTTAAGGAAACACCGGGTGACAAAGGCGCTCAGATGCTTTTGCAGAGCTGCAATAAGATCGATGAGTTGAAAAAGGATTCAGCAAAATATTCACTTGAGGCAGTGAACATTAATACAGGCCAGACAAATTTCTCTCCTATAGCATACAAAGACGGGATCGTATTCGTGAGTGACCGTTCTACAGAATCGTCTGCAAGGAAAATGTATGCGTGGACAGGAAAGCCGTTTCTGGATCTATATTATTCTAAGAAGGACAAAACAGGATCATGGTCGATTCCTGAAGCACTGAAAGGAGATGTGAACGGCGTTTATCATGACGGGCCGGCAGCATTCGGGAATGATACTACGATGTATTTCACACG
>CAYHHK010000109.1:0-4452 GCA_964356415.1 uncultured Flavobacteriales bacterium | reverse complement strand
GCAAGAATGGAACAGGATGGAGTGATCCCGTTAACATGGGTTATCCGTTAAACACAAGCAATGATGATTTCGGCATCCTCATGAATGACAGCGCCAACGGAGGCATGATCTCAAGCAACCGGGCAAACTCAATGCAGGATAATATTTATTCATTTAAGGTAAACGACCTGCGATTTACACTGAGAGGACTTGCCGTTTTGAAATCGACACAGGCCCCGCTTGAAGGGGTGGTTGTTGAATTGCTGAATAAGACAACAGGCAAACGCGAAACGATGACAACGGGACCTGACGGAACCTTTACGTTTAAGCTTGATCATAATTCTGAATTTGTTGTTGTAGGATCAAAAGATAATTTTTTCACAAACACAGAGACAATGAGCACAATTGGCAAAACAGTTTCTGAAGATATGGAGGTTACACTGAAGCTGGAGATGGAACAGATCATCATCAACAAACCTATCGTGCTGGAGAATATCTATTATGACCTTGATAAATCAGAGATCAGGCCGGATGCGGCAGCAGGTCTGAACAAACTGGTGAGCATCATGAAGGACAATCCAGGCATCTCAATCGAACTTTCATCACATACGGATTCACGCTCAGATGATAAATACAACATGGCGCTTTCCCAGCGGCGGGCAGAAAGTGCAGTTGCATACATCATTGCACAAGGTGTTGCAAAGGAACGCATCAAGGCAAAAGGATATGGTGAATCAAAACTCATAAACCGGTGCAAGAATGCTGTGAAATGTTCTGAAGAAGAACATCAACAGAACAGAAGGACAGAATTCAAGGTAACCAGCATGGGTACGAATAAACCGATGTAATAGCATATAAATAAGGCAATATCCCGTTTCCCTTTGGGGAGACGGGATTTTTTTTGCCTGCTGCAGACTTCGATTATATCATGTATTTATTAATATCCATCTTTTTCAGGATGTTTTTGATGTTTTTTTGACAGTCCTTTGCTGTCAATATTAACGGTTGGAATGCAGTCAAAGTAATCTGATTAAATTTTCAAGATAAATGTCGGTGTTGGGAATAAAAAGAAAAAATATTTACTAACAACTGCATCAGAAGTGGTTTTTATCGCTTTATTTGTTCAGACGGTATTGACTGTAATACAATCAAAAAAAATAAACTATGGCAACGGCAGAAGCAAAAGAAAAAGAAACAACAAAGGAAAAAGAATCAAACAAAGAGAAACTGAAGGCGCTCCAGCTTACAATTGATAAGCTTGAAAAGACCTATGGCAAAGGCACCATCATGAAGTTGGGCGATGAAGCCATTGAGCCGATGGAAGCAATTTCAACGGGCAGTATTTCACTTGACAATGCGCTTGGCATTGGCGGATTTCCGAAGGGAAGGGTAATTGAAATTTACGGGCCTGAATCAAGTGGTAAAACCACTTTAGCTATCCATGCGATTGCAAGTTCACAGCGCAATGGCGGTATCGCAGCATTCATTGATGCGGAACATGCCTTCGACCGTAGCTATGCGCAGAAGTTAGGTGTGGATATTGAAAACTTATTGATATCCCAGCCCGATAATGGTGAACAGGCACTTGAAATTGCTGACAACCTGATCCGTTCGGGTGCCATTGACATCATTGTAATTGACTCTGTAGCTGCTCTGACTCCGAAAAGTGAGATAGAAGGGGAGATGGGCGACAGCAAAATGGGATTGCATGCACGACTGATGAGTCAGGCATTGCGTAAACTCACTGCCAACATCAGCAGGACAGGATGCTGCTGCATTTTCATCAACCAGATGCGTGAGAAAATTGGTGTCATGTTCGGTAATCCTGAAACAACAACAGGAGGAAACGCGCTTAAATATTATGCATCAGTCCGCCTTGACATACGCCGTATCGGACAGATCAAGGATGGTGATGCAGTTACCGGTAACCGGACAAAGGTAAAAGTTGTGAAAAATAAAGTAGCGCCTCCATTCCGTCTTGCTGAATTTGACATCATGTATGGAGAAGGTATCAGCAAGGTTGGTGAAATCGTTGATATCGGTGTCGACAAAAACGTCATAAAAAAGTCCGGTTCATGGTTCAGCTACAACGAAACCAAACTCGGTCAAGGACGCGATTCTGTAAAGCAATTGCTACTTGATAATCCTGAACTTGCCGAAGAACTTGAATTGAAGATCCGTGAAGAACTGGCTAAGGCAAATAGTCCGGTATCTTAATCTTCATTAAAGAATATTGATTCTTTGCCCAATCATGGCGCAGGGATCGCAAAGAGTTTTAGAAAACTTTGCGTTCTTTGCGCCTTTGTATTTGGTATGCGCAACCAATGGCGACACAGCTAAATTGTTACTTTCAAAATTCTAATGAACATTACCCTGATACGAGTTTTGACTTTTGTAGTTCTGCTTCTCTTTTCATTTGACGCTTATTCACAGAATGACACTGTAAGAAACCGATTGAACTTTTTTCAGCACTTTAAAAGCCATTATCTTTTTAGCAATGATACAGTGGTTAAGAAGGGAATAAAATTTCGAGTTACCAATTTTGCTGTTCAAATTAATGTTGGAGCAGCCAAATATTTAAACGATAGTAAAACAGAAAAATGTTTTGGAAATTATTGGAATGAGCCGGTAGAAGGGTTTCTCTATTATAAAAATTACTTTTTCGGCGGAACAAGCAGTTCGTCAACAATAAATGTGAAAGACACTTTGTATCTTAAAGGAGAAAAATTGAATAAAGACCAACCTTTACGCATTTTCCGGTCTGGTATTTTTATTGGCTATGATATCAACCTGCCTCACAAATTCAGTATAGCCCCTTATGGAGGCATGGTAACAACAAGTTTTTTTCCAGAGCATAGTGATAATAATTTTTACTCTCCCGGTTTTAGTCTTGGTTGTTTTCTGAATAAGCTCATTCCTCTTCGTCCTAGAAGATATTTAGTCATCTTTGTCAATGGTAATTTCAATCAGGTAAATTACAGTAAGTTTAGTTCTTCATTGGGAAATAATTTTTATTCAGTTAGCTTTGGTGTCGGATATAAAGCATGGTTTTTGAAAAAGATAAAAGAGTAGTCGCCTTGTATAAACTATATGCGGAGATCATAAAGTTGTGATTCGTAACAATAGTTTGGTATGCGCAATAAAGTAAAAAAATCATTAATATCTCTTCGCTATATAACAAGTCGACAGGTGCATATGATACATATTCAAATTACGGTTAACTCCGTATCAAAAATGGTTTTCAAAACATCAAGAGGGGAAATAAACAGGGCTTTTAATAGGATTATTCTTCCTTTTGGAATACTCCTTCTGCTTTCTTCCTGCGGGCAAAATAAAAATGAGGATAAAGTTGCTACTGAAAAGGTAGCTACGCCTGCAGATATCTTCACGGAGAGAATAAAAAGTGAACCGGATAACCCGGAGTTGTATTTCCAGCGTTCAAAGTGGAATCTGTCAATGAAAAAAACTGCTTTGGCAGAACTCGACATTCGAAAAGCAATGAGTCTGGATTCAACAAAGTCTGATTATTACCTGTTGCTGGCAGATATTTGTTATGCCGGATTCCGAATCCCGGATGCTGAAACAGCATTTAGGAAAGCTGCTTCACTTGATCCGTCAAATATTGAGGCTTTCCTGAAGCTTGCTGAATTAAACCTCTACATGAAGAAGTATGAAGAAGCGATCAGCAATGCCAATGAAGCATTACGTATAGACAAACACAGAGGAAAAGCATATTTCATCAAAGGTTTTGTTTACAAAGAGACGAAAGATACCCTCCGAGCAATTTCCAATTTCCAGACATGTGTGGAGCAGGACCCCACTTATTATGACGCCATCATTCAGCTTGGAAACCTGTATGCCACACACAACGACCCTATCTCCCTGCAGTATTACAACAGTGCTTTGAAACTGCAGCCGCATTCTGTTGAAGCGCTTTACAATAGGGGTTTGTATTATCAGAATACCGGAGCCATTGAAAAAGCAGTGAATGATTATAATGAATTACTGAAGATCGATCCTGCTTATGGATTCGCCTGGTTCAACCTGGGTTACATTGCCCTGAGGTTTGAGAAGGATTACAATAAAGCCATACCACTTTTTACCAATGCGCTCGAACATGAAAAGCACTATGTAGAGGCCTATTACAACCGTGGAATCTGTTATGAAAACCTGGGGGATAAAGAAAAGGCCAGGGCAGATTATATGGAAGCGCTGAACATTTATCCCACTTATGATTTGGCCAAGAAGGCGTTGAAAGGGTTGTAGATTTAGCCTGAATCAGTAAATATTTTCAAGAATTCACAATTCATTTTTCGTATTTACGAATGTAATTCTATTTTTGCAGCGGAGAAATGGCAGAGCGGTCTATTGCGGCAGTCTTGAAAACTGTTGAACCGTAAGGTTCCGGGGGTTCGAATCCCTCTTTCTCCGCAAATAAGTCAAATGAGCTCCCGCAAAGCGGGAGTTTTTATT
>CAYHHK010000108.1:0-13385 GCA_964356415.1 uncultured Flavobacteriales bacterium | reverse complement strand
TAATTGCGCCTTTCAGATTCCCGTCGATCAAGATTTGAATCATCCGCAACCCGAAATGCGTTATCGGATTATTTCAGGAATAAATTATGCATTTAATTAAAATAAACAGAACCAATTTAATCTTTAAAAAAAAAATCAAAATGAAAAAAAATAATTTAACAATCAGCCTGATGTTAGCATTGCTTTCAATGGCATTTACATTTCAAAGTTGCAAAGATGACAAGGATGCTGACATGCCAATACCGACCCCGAGCACAGAACAATTGTTGTCATTCCATCTCCACACGAATGTAGCCGGAGTTCAGGCCAACTATACAAATACTGTCGTCGATCTGACCGGTAGAAAATTCAATATTTCTGATTGCCGGTATTATATTTCTAACATCGTCCTTATTAAGAATGACAACTCAGAACTTCCGATCACCGGAAAAGTACTGCTTGTAAACCCGGCTGAAAATGAATACCCGTTAGCAGTTGTTCCGGTCGGCAGCTACAAAGGATTCCGGTTTATGATGGGACTTGATTCAGCTACTAACCACAGCGACCCAACAACCTATGGTGCCGATAACCCATTATCTATCCAGACTCCGGGCATTCATTGGGATTGGAATTCAGGGTACATTTTCTTCAAAATGGAAGGCAAGGTGGATACTACAGCAGCATCCACAGGGACTCCTGTTTATGATTACTTCTACCATGTAGGAATGGACGACTATAAGCGCACCATTGATTTCTCTACCAGTGCCTTTACTGTTAACAGTGGTAGTGATCTTGAAATCGGGATTAACTTCGAATTGCAGAATGTACTCAACAATGTAGATATGCGCACCGAAAATGCAACGCATACCATGGATAACATGATGCTGGCGACGAAGATTGCTGACAACTGGCAGGGTGCATTTGAGATTGAATAAAATTAATAATAACAATAAATACCTGCTCGCGAATTCGGCAAGCAGGTATTTATTTCTCACCTTTGTTTATGCGTAAAATTGCTTTCTTCTTTTTTCTGATTGGATCACTTGCGTCATGTAAAGTGGATGATCCATTAACAGATGAAGATGCGGGCAATAAAATAATTACTTTTCATGTTCCAACAGGATTTCCTTATCCTGTCATTCCTTCCGACAATCAACCGACTCAAAATAAAATTGATTTAGGCAAAAAATTATTTTTCGATCCCATACTTTCACGTGACTATTCTATTTCATGCGGTACCTGTCACCATGAAGATAAATTATTTACTGATGCATTGCAGGTTAGCGTTGGTATTGACGGGAATCAAGTTTCCCGCAATGCACCATCACTAATTAATGTCGCTTATCAGCCTTACATGTTCTGGGACGGAGGTGTACCTACCCTGGAACAACAGGTGCTTGCGCCTATCAGCAATCCGCTGGAAATGGATTTTGATGTAAACAGTGTGGTTGCCCGGTTAAATAATAACGAAGAATACAAGAACCTTTTTGAGTTGGCATTCAGCGCTTCACCTTCTGTTTATACGCTGACGCGTGCCATCGCAAATTATGAGCGGAGTTTATTCTCAACGAAATCACGGTATGATCAGTTTCTGTACGACAACAATACAAATGCGCTCACAGCATCAGAGAAAAATGGTAAAAATATTTTCTTTGGAGAACGCGGCGAGTGTTTTCATTGTCATGGAGAATACAATTTCACTGATAACTCATTTAAAAATAACGGACTCTACCTTAACTATGCAGATTCAGGTCGCGCCCGGATTATAGGACTTTCTACTGACGTAGGAAGATTCAAAGTGCCGTCCCTGCGCAACATAGAAAAAACAGCACCCTATATGCATGATGGCAGTTTGGCAACCCTGGAAGAGGTAGTTGAGCACTACAGCAGCGGTGGTAACCCGCACCCGAATAAAAGCGGATTGATACAACCCATCAATTTATCAGCACAGGAAAAACAGGACCTGGTTAATTTCCTGAAATCTCTGACTAATCAGTAATTAAAAATAAAATCAATTATCTTATGAAAAACAAA
This sequence comes from uncultured Flavobacteriales bacterium, assembly GCA_964356415.1. GTDB lineage: Bacteria > Bacteroidota > Bacteroidia > AKYH767-A > 2013-40CM-41-45 > JAPLDB01. The sequence goes on along the minus strand of CAYHHK010000108.1, from coordinate 11,372 downwards.
ATCATCTATTCATTGCTTTCCATTTTTCTTTCATTCTCATTAATGTCAACCTCTTGCAAAAAGAAAGACGAGTGCGAAGCCGGCACAGGCGGTAACCTTACAGTGGTGGCATATCTGAAGCATCATGGACGTATTATTGCCAACCAGCCGGGACATCCTGACACTGTATGGTTAAAATTCAATACCCAAAATGCACCCGGCTCCGGCGTTTCAAACTATGACAAATTCTTTGTTGGAGAAGAAGGTGAAGACCATGTTCACATATCCGGACTTAAATGCGGCGATTACTATTTTTATGCGGCAGGTCAAGATACTACTTTGGATACAATTCAAAATCCACATGTTGTTGGAGGAATCCCATTCACAACGGACAAGACCAGCGGGGAAGTTGAATTTGACATCCCTGTTTCTGAATAATGAACGCAATTTATTAAGCGATCACTCATTGTATGAAGCGGTAGTGAGTCAGTTTGAATATTTTTGTGAAACTTAGTGTCTTTGTGGCACGGTGGCATTTTCTAAGCTAATGCCACTATTCCCGATAGCCCCGCCTGAATGACGCCCGTCCGACCGATTCATCCGGGCGGGCAGTCGGGCAGGTATTAGGAACCAAGACACAAAGAATACCAAATCTTAAAAAGAAACTACATCCGTAATCTCAAACTGAGGCACTTATTAAAAAACGGACTTGTTCTAAATTCGGTTTTCTCTTTGTACCTTTATGTCGGAGTGCGTTCTATATTGGTGCTTGTTAAAATTTTCTATTCAGTATTTATGATCAAGGTCCTTAGATTTTTCTTTATTGCATGCTTGTTTTTTGTTTCCTGCAAAAAGAATGAAGAGCACAACGATGCCGGCCAGGTGATTGTTAAAGGAACCAACAAACTCATTGTTACAATTGCACATCATACTTATACATTGCCGGATATAAATGTCTATCTTAAAAACAATGCAACCGTATTTCCCGGATCAGACACGTCACTTTACGAATGGAATACATTGAGTGATCCTTCCGGTATTGCTGTTTTTGACGATCTTTTTCATGGTAACTATTTCCTATATGCAGAAGGATTTGATCAGGGAATCGGAATGAATGTAATCGGCGCTTCGCCAGTTATACTAAATTCATCTACTTTAATAAACAGTGAGCTGCATGTAACGTTATATGTTACTGAGTAGCATAATTTTTATTTTGAAAGCAATTCATATTTTTATTGCATGAAAAAAATATTTATTCTTTTTTCAATATTCATGATCGGTTCGTGTACAAAAGACAAGTTCTCGTCGTCGGATACATCTTGCTATCCGGAAGAGGTCGGAAGCATCCTCATTAATAAATGCGCAACTGCAGGATGTCATAACAGCCAGAGTGCCGGCAATGCAAATGGTCTTGATTACAGCAGTTGGAATAACATGTTTAAGGGTGGAAAGAATGGAAGCTCTGTAATACCTTACTCCACAGACCTCAGTTACATGCTCTACTTCTGCAATGTAGATACAGCACTGGGAATTGCATTGGAACCAACCATGCCATTTGGGAAGGATCCTCTCTCCAGAGAAGAGTACATGACTTTGAAAAACTGGATTGCAAATGGCGCGCCCAACTGCACCGGCTATGTTAATTTTTCTGATAATCCTGACAGAGAAAAATTCTATGTCTGTCAGCAGCCCTGCAATAAAGTTGCAGTATTTGATGCCGAGACCAGGGTAATCATGCGTTACATAGATGTGGGCAACGGTAACGGGGGACCGCATCAGGTACGCATAACACCTGATGGGAAATACTGGTGTGTTGTTTTTTATGAAGGAAATATCCTCCAGGTTTTCAGAACAAGCGATGACACAGAAGTTGGAAGCATATCACTTAACAATGGCATTTCTGCATATTGGAATACAGTTGCATTTACTTCAGATTCCAAAATGGCATTTGTTAGCAATATGGCTTCTCCCGGTTTTGTATCAGTGGTTGATCTTACATCAATGGCAGAGTCACTGCTTGTAGGTGGGATGGACAATCCTCATGGAACTTTTGTTTCAAATAGTGATTCGACACTTTACGTCACCTCTCAGATTGGAAATGTGCTTTATAAAATGCGCCTGAAAGACGATCAAAATCCATGGTCGGTTGATCCGGTAAATTTGGGAACCCCGTCTTCGCTGGATCCGCATGAAATTATTTTTTCGCCTGATGGCACACGGTATTATATCAGTTGCCAGAAATCGAATGAGGTAAGGGTATTTAATTCATCAACAGATCAACTGGAAACTATTATTCCTGTTGGAGTAAAACCACAGGAGTTTTCGATTTCAAAAGACCGACATTGGCTATTTGTTACATGTACAGAAGATTCAATAAGTTCCGGCTGTTCACCAACTCAAAAAGGATCAGTCTATATCATTGATTACAGCAACAACACTATTGTAAGCCATTTGTACCCGGGGTTTCAGCCGCATGGTGTAGCCGTCGATGATGATCACGATGTTGTGTATGTTGCAAATCTGAATTATGACGGTGGTCCTGCGCCTCATCACATTTCCGGTTGTGGCGGAAGAAATGGATACATCACGGTGATTGATATGAGCACGCAGCAACTATTAAAAGTTGAACTTCCTGACGGGTCGCAATACACTTACAAAAACGAAGTGCTTCAGTTTCCTTACTTCATCGCCTACAGGAATTAGCAATTATACCAGAAGCATTATTGGATTAATTTGAACTGAGTAATAGTATTATTTCTTCCAGCTGAGTCTCATTTCCTTTTTCTTGTAGTCAATGACGGCGTGATGTTTAACCATGAGATCGCTGCCCAAGACACCATCAATGGCAGGCAAGTCAAGTTTTGCATAGGTGAGGTTGACATGTGATAGGTCAATCACAATGGTTTCAAAATTTGCAATCTGCAGTTCTCCAACCTGGAATTTTTTCAGCACAGTAGATTGCGTTTCCATCATTGTTGTACCCAAGCCGGTAGATAATTTTTCAAGCGTTAGAAAAGTTTCTTCCTCTGCAAACCGAAGGATTCTGCCTTTGTCAAAAACTGTTTTAGAAGCTCCGGTATCAATGAGCATGGTAACAGCTTTACCATTCACTTTTGCTTTAACCAACAAGTGATAACCTGCATCTTCAATAAAGAGCAACTGAATGGGGAGAATTGTTTTGTGGAGCATCACTAAAAAAATAAGAGGCATTCGTTTACCAAATGCCTCTTAAAATAGTTTTAATTAATTTATTTTACAGGTGCCTGCATGCCGTCAAGCACACTCATTACTTCCTTTACAGATTTAGCAGAGGAAGTCAGCAACTCCATTTCATCACTATTGAGTTTCAGTTCTATGATTTGCTCTATTCCTTTCTTTCCAAGTTTTGCCGGAACACCAAGGTAAATATCTTTCAAGCCATATTCACCCTGCAACCATGCGCAGCACGGGAAAATTCTTTTTTGATCTTTAATGATCGCTTCAACCATCTGGGCTGCTGCTGCTCCCGGTGCATACCAGGCAGAAGTTCCCATCAGATTAACCAGTTCTCCACCGCCTACTTTTGTGCGCTGAACAATGGCATCTAATTTTTCTTTTGAGATAAGTTCAGTTACAGGAATACCGGCAACAGTCGTATATCTCGGAAGTGGAACCATTGTATCTCCATGTCCGCCCATCAACACAGCCTGTATGTCCTTCGGAGATGTATTTAGTGCCTCCGCGAGAAATGCCCTGTAACGTGCGGTATCAAGAATGCCTGCCATTCCGAAGACTCTTTTTGAATCTACATGTGCAGTGAGGTAAGCACAGTAAGTCATTACATCAAGAGGATTTGATACTACAATAATGATGGTATCAGGAGAGTATTTAATAATATTCTCAGTCACCCCGCGAACAATACCTGCATTGGTAGCGATAAGGTCATCACGACTCATTCCCGGTTTGCGTGGAAGGCCGGAAGTAATAACAACTACATTTGAACCAGCAGTCTTTTCGTAATCATTTGTTGATCCGGTGATCCGTGTATCATACAAGTTGATAGGTGCAGTTTGCCACATATCTAGTGACTTTCCTTCTGCAATTCCCTCTTTAATATCCAGCAAAACGACTTCGCGAACAAAATCATTGTGTGCAATAACGTTGGCACACGTTGAACCAACATTTCCTGCGCCTACTACTGTAACTTTCATGCTTGTTATTTTTTATTTTTTGAGAGCGCGAAAGTAAGGAAGCAGGTTGGATTCTGAAACCTCCGGAGATAAAAAAGTTTTGCACTATTGGCCAAAAAAACACCTTCCATTTTAAAAATGTTAACAAATTCCAATTTGTATAAAAATGGTGCGAATGGCAGCATTTCAGTGGCCAATAGCCTCTAATCAGGGGTGAATATTCGGTCTAAAAGAACCAACAAGATGTTTACAGTATTTATCTCGTTATTAGAGGATTAATGCTTGTTTTTGTCAAAAATCATATCTAATTTTCGAACTGAAATATTTTCTATGATTTTCGTCAGCATCTGAAATCTGTGTTATGACAACCAATTGAGATTATGAATATGAGAGTTTTTGCTTTTGTAAGATTTCACCTCAGATTTATTGCTTTTGTAAACTCTATTATGTCTCCTTTCTTACAGATTTCAAAGCACTTACAAACTGTAGATTCTTATTACAGTATAAGAAATAAATCGAAATATCAAATTTCCAGCCGAACCATAAACATATCAATTGTATCAGTTTTCTCATTAACCAAAACCAACACACCATGGTTGATTCTACAAAAAGGAATTTCATTCTTTCATTTCTACGATGTGAGGTCGTAGCAATTTTAGTTTGTGTGCTGAGTGCCCTTGGCAATGCACAGGCCTATAACATGGGCAATGGAACCATCAATGCCTGCTCAGGATCTTTTTACGACAGTGGAGGTGCAGGAGGTAATTATGGCAATAACCAGAATTTCACGTACACCATTTGCCCGAATGCCGGCGGACAATGTGCCAGGGTAACATTTACGGCTTTCAATCTTGAAGCCAATTATGATTATCTTTCTATCTACAATGGTCCATCAACGGCCTCACCGCTGATCGGGACTTATACAGGAACTACCAACCCTGGAACGATCACCAGTACAAATGGATGCCTGACTTTTGTTTTTACATCTGATATTACTATTGTTTCTACAGGTTGGGCAGCAACTATTTCCTGCGTTGCCTGCAATGCCGGTGGCGGACCTTGTGCAACGAATTGTACTGGTGCGCCTCCTGCAAATGACGCATGTTCAGGAGCTCAAAATCTGGGAACTTTACCTGTTCCCGCACCTTGCCCGGGTGGAGTCGCAGCCTGGGCAACATTCAATACAACAAACCTTTGTGCAACCGCAGAAATTCCTTACACGTCACTTATTGGTTGTCAGCCCGCAGGAAATATGGCCAGCCCGGCTGCAGATGTATGGTACCAGTTTACAATAACTGCTCCTACCCTGAATGTACAAATCTCCGGATTGCAAACGCCACAATGCGCCATCTATCAGGGAACCACATGTGCCAATATGATTCCAATGGGATGCGCGATAGGTGCAGCCGGAAACTTAACGACTACTTTTGGAGGACTTGCCAGTGGAACTTATTTTATGCAGGTAAGTGGTGCTAACATTACCGACAGGTGCACCTTTACGCTACAGTTGCAAAATAATTTTGATTGTGCCGGATGCGTTATTCAATCATCACTTACTGTTAACCCGCCGCCTTTCAATGGAACATATCAGCCTGGACAAACGGTTAACTTCTGTTATACGATTTCAAATTATAATCAGACTTCAATTAACTGGCTGCATGCAGTTTGTCCTAACTTCGGTCCGGGATGGAGTCCGGGTACTCTTGTAACCGTTAACCCGGCCAACTGTTCTGGTGCAGGAGCATGGAATTATTACAATGCATTAATTACAAGTTCAGTTACAGGTCTTACCGTAGGGCCAGGATGGTTCTATGATTCTCCACTGGGTGATTTAAACGGAGGCTATCCTGATGGAAACCCGGGAGATAATTTCGGAGATAATAATCCAACAAATTCATGTGACTGGACATTCTGCTGGAACATTACAACTGTTCCTCCTAATCAATGTGTGAATGGTACAAGCCTTAATATTTCAATTGATACATACGGAGATGGTGAGTCCGGTTCATGGACATCCTTTGCATGTAATCTTGACCCCGTCACGCACTTTTTTGCAACACTTGCATGCTGCACTCCACCAACTGTGAACGTAACGAACATCAATTGTGCAACAGGAACTGCGTCTGCAACCGCAACCGGTACCAGTAATGCGCCATGGACTTATGTATGGCGAAATGCAGCCGGAACTACAATTCAGCAATCAGGAGCGATCAGCACTTCAAACACAATAAATAATTTACCTGCTGGAACATATACTGTCATCATTGTTGATAATGCAAACTGCGCTTCACAACAAACATTTACCGTAACTGCTCCCAACTCCATGACGGTAGTTCCGGCACAAACAAATATTCTATGTAACGGTGTGGCTACAGGCTCTGCCAATGTTGGTGTTTCGGGTGGCAGCGGTCCTTATACTTATTCATGGGCGCCAAGCGGAGGAACCGGTGCAACCGCAAACAACCTAACTGCCGGAACCTATACGGTTACCATTCATGATAATGCCGGATGTGTAACAACACAACAATTCACCATTACACAACCTACCTTGCTTACTGCTTCTACCTTAGGATCCAACGTAAACTGCAACGGAGGAAATAACGGAAGTGCAACAGTAAATGCAGGTGGTGGTACTGCGCCATTTACTTATTCATGGTCACCAAGTGGCGGCACCGGATCCACTGCATCCAATCTCACCGCAGGAACCTATACAGTTACAGTGACGGATGCAAATGGATGTACCAGAACTGCTTCTTATACCGTTACTCAACCTCCGGTATTAACTGCAAGCATGAGTGCTCCGACAAATGTGAATTGCAACGGCGGGAACAACGGTACAGCAACTGTAACTGCAGGTGGTGGAGTCAGCCCTTACACTTATGCATGGTCACCAAGTGGTGGCGCAGCAGCAACAGGAACAGGATTAACCGCAGGCAGTTATACCGTTACCGTTACCGATGCAAATGGATGCAGCATCAATTCCAATGTAAACATCACACAACCGCCGGCAGTAACGGCAAATATCAATGCTTCAACCAACGTATTGTGCAATGCAGGAAATACGGGCTCTGCTTCTGTAACTGCAGGAGGGGGAACACCTGCTTACACTTACTCATGGTCACCAAGCGGAGGAACAGGATCAGCAGCCAACAACCTTGCTTCAGGAAATTATACGGTTACTGTTACCGATTCACGCGGATGTACACAAACAGCAACAGTAAATATTACACAGCCGCCGGTGCTGACAGCTTCTACAACGCCAACAAATGTTCTGTGTAATGGTGCTGCAACAGGATCTGCATCAGTAACTCCGGGAGGTGGAACAGCAGGATATACTTATTCATGGTCACCAAGTGGTGGAACCGGATCAACTGAAACAGGACTGAATGCCGGAGCTTATACAGTTAGTATAACTGACGCAAATGGATGCACAACAACTGCAAATGCAAACATTACGCAACCAACAGCCATTACTTCGTCCTCTTCTTCAACGCCTACAAATTGCGGTGCAAGTACAGGAACCGCCTCGGTTACTCCTTCCGGTGGCGCCGGTGGTTATACCTATTCATGGTCTCCATCCGGAGGAAGCGCCTCAACAGCAAGCAATCTTGCCGCAGGTGCATACGTTGTTACTATCACAGATGCAAACGGCTGTACTGCTACTGCAAACGTTGCTGTATCTAACAATGCAGGTCCGACAGCAACAATTCCTGCTTCAACAAATGTTACCTGTAATGGCGGTGCTAATGGGACAGCCAATGCAAATGCTGCAGGCGGAACCGGACCATACTCGTATACATGGACACCAAGCGGAGGAAACGCTGCTAGTGCAACGGGTCTGAGCGCCGGAACATATACCATCACAGTGCTGGATGCGAACGGATGTTCAGCATCTACAAACATTAATATTGCAGAACCCCCTGCAGTAACTGCGGCTATCAGCAATACAACAGACGTGCTTTGCAGTGGAGGAACAACAGGAAATGCGACAGTTGTGGCAGGTGGCGGAACTGCAGGATATACTTATTCATGGGCACCGGGAGGGGCTACAGGTGCATCGGCTAGTAATCTTGGAGCCGGGAATTATACTGTAACAGTTACTGATGCAAATGGATGCACACAAACAGCAACAGCAACGATCAATGAGCCAACTCCTGTTACTTCATCAATTCCTCCTGTAACAAATGTTTTATGCAATGGAGAAAGTACCGGTACTGCTTCTGTGAATGCCGGAGGAGGAACAGCACCTTATACATACGTTTGGTCACCATCGGGAGGAAACGGATCAACGGCTTCCGGTCTTGCAGCGGGCAACTACACAGTAACTGTTACCGATGCAAATGGATGTACCTCGACAGCAAATGCAACCATTACACAACCCGCACTATTAACCTCAGCAATTTCTGCATCTTCAAATATTTCCTGTAATGGTGCAAACAATGGTTTCGCAACAGTAACTGCCGGTGGCGGTACCGCAGGATATTCATATTCATGGACACCAAGCGGCGGCACAGGAACCACTGAATCCAATCTCGCCGCTGGGAATTATTCAGTGACTGTTACAGATGCAAATGGTTGTATCAGTAATGCTGCAGTGACGATTTCAGAACCAACTGTTCTTCAAGCTTCAACATCAGGAACAAATGTAGATTGCAATGGAAATGCAAATGGGTCTGCTTCAGTATCAACCACCGGCGGAACAACAGGATATTCATACAACTGGGCTCCTTCAGGAGGAACCGGCGCAACTGCCAATAACCTTTCAGGCGGAACTTATTTTATCACCGTAACTGATGCCAATGGATGTACTGCTTCAGACAGTTTTGTGGTTGTTGAACCTGCAGTACTTGCCTCGGCAATCTCATCATCTATTGATGCATTGTGTAATGGATCTGCAGACGGTTCTGCATCTGTACTCGCAAATGGCGGAACACCGGCACTTACATATAGCTGGGCACCGATAGGCGGAACAGGCGCAACAGCAAGCAATCTGCCGGCAGGATCTTATACTGTGACAACAACAGATGCTAACGGTTGTGTAACTACAGCCAATGCAACGATCGCAGAACCGGCAGCAATTGCAGTACCCGTTGCACCAACTGATGTTTTATGTAATGGCGGCAATACAGGATCTGCAACTGTAACTCCCGGAGGAGGAACAAATCCTTATTCCTATTCATGGACTAGTGGCGGAACCGGTGCAACTGAAAACAACCTTGCAGCAGGAAATTATTCAGTAACAGTTACTGATGCTAATGGATGTTCTTCAGTAGGAAATGTAACCATTGCCGAGCCGATAACTTTAACATCGTCTACTACCCCATCGGCAGCATTGTGTAATGGAGGAGCAACTGGTTCTGCAACTGTGACCCCTGCTGGTGGCACAGCGCCATACACCTATTCCTGGTCAAGCGGAGGTACGGCTGCGACAGAAAACAACCTGGCAGCTGGAAATTATTCAGTAACAGTTACCGACGGAAACGGATGTACCTCTGTTGCAAATGTTGTAATTGCTGAACCAACCTTATTGACTTCATCTACCACTCCAACAGATGCACTATGCAACGGTGGAGCTACCGGATCCGCTATTGTAACTGCCGGTGGTGGAACAAACCCATACACTTATGCATGGACCAGTGGTGGCACAGGCGCAACTGAAAATAACCTCGCAGCAGGAAATTATTCCGTAACTGTAACTGATGGAAACGGATGTACTTCTGTTGCAAATGTTGTAATTGCTGAACCAACACTACTGACTTCGTCTACAACTCCAACAGATGCTTTGTGCAACGGTGGAGCTACAGGATCTGCAACAGTAACTGCAGGAGGTGGAACCAACCCATATTCTTACGTATGGACAAGCGGCGGAACCGGTGCAACTGAAAATAACCTGGCAGCAGGAAATTACTCCGTAACAGTTACCGATGGAAACGGATGTACTTCAGTTGCAAATGTTGTAATTGCTGAACCAACCCTTCTCACATCTTCAACAACTCCAACAGATGCATTGTGCAACGGTGGAGCCACAGGATCGGCAACCGTAACAGCCGGCGGCGGAACAAATCCTTACACATATTCATGGACAAGCGGCGGAACAGGTGCTACTGAAAATAACCTCGCTGCGGGAAATTATTCCGTTACTGTTACTGATGGAAACGGATGTACTTCTGTTGCGAATGTTGTCATCGCGCAGCCTACTACCCTTACATCATCTACAACACCGGTTGACGTGCTATGTAACGCTGGCAATACAGGTTCTGCAACTGTTACAGCAGGTGGCGGAACAAATCCTTATTCTTATTCATGGTCAAGCGGCGGAACAGGAGTAACTGAAAATAACCTTACAGCAGGAAACTATTCAGTAACAGTTACCGACGGAAACGGGTGTACTTCTGTAGCCAATGTTGTAATTGCTGAACCAACCCTACTTACTTCATCTACAACTCCAATAGACGCCCTATGCAACGGTGGAGCTACAGGATCTGCAACAGTAACTGCCGGAGGCGGAACAAATCCTTACACTTATGCCTGGACCAGTGGTGGCACAGGTGCAACTGAAAATAACCTCGCTGCAGGAAATTATTCCGTTACTGTTACTGATGGAAACGGATGTACCTCTGTTGCAAATGTTACGATCGCTGAACCTTCCCTTCTCTCCTCTTCAACAACTCCAACTGATGCATTGTGCAACGGCGGAGCTACAGGATCTGCTACAGTAACTGCTGGTGGCGGAACAAACCCATATTCTTACACATGGACAAGCGGCGGAACCGGTGCAACAGAAAATAACCTGGCAGCAGGAAATTACTCCGTTACAGTAACAGATGGAAACGGATGTACTTCTGTTGCAAGTGTTACAATCGCTGAACCATCACTCCTCACCTCTTCAACTACTCCGACAGATGCTTTGTGTAATGGCGGAGTCACAGGATCTGCAACTGTAACTGCCGGTGGTGGAACAAACCCTTATACTTATGCGTGGACCAGTGGCGGAACGGGCGCAACTGAAAATAACCTTGCTGCGGGAAATTATTCTGTTACTGTTACTGATGGAAACGGATGTACCTCTGTTGCGAATGTTGTCATCGCACAGCCTTCAACACTTACATCATCAACAACACCGGTTGCAGTACTATGTAACGGTGGCAATACAGGTTCTGCAACTGTTACAGCAGGAGGCGGAACAAACCCTTATACATATTCATGGACAAGCGGTGGAACAGG
>CAYHHK010000107.1:2322-13463 GCA_964356415.1 uncultured Flavobacteriales bacterium | reverse complement strand
GATGCTGCAGAAAAATTATACGGACCTTATGCATGGGGACAATATGATCTCATCATTCTTCCTCCGAGTTTTCCTTTTGGCGGAATGGAAAATCCGCGCCTCACTTTTGCGACACCAACAATTCTGGCAGGCGACCGTTCCCTCACTTCTCTTGTTGCACATGAACTCGCACATTCATGGAGCGGCAACCTGGTCACCAATGCAACCTGGAATGACTTCTGGATGAATGAAGGATTTACGGTTTACTTTGAGAACAGGATAATGGAGGCATTGTACGGAAAGGACTTTGCAGACATGCAGCGCATTCTCGGACAGGAAGGGGTTAAGGAAACCATCAAAGACTTTGGCGATACGAGTGCAGATACAAGACTAAAACTTGAACTCACAGGCCGTGATCCTGATGATGGAGTAAGCGATATTGCCTATGAAAAGGGGAATAACCTATTATTGGTTATTGAAAGAGAAGTCGGACGGCAAGAGTTTGATGCTTTCCTGAAAAAATATTTTGCAGAGCATGCATTCAAAACCATTACAACAGAACAATTTCTTGAATATTACAGAGCCAATCTAATTAAAGACGACTCAGCAGTAGCCAAACGGATTGACATAGAAAAATGGATCTATGGTCCAGGCCTTCCGGATAATTATGTGCGAATAAATTCATCGCGTTTTGCAGAAGTGGACAAACAGGTTGAGGCATGGAAAAAGGGTACATCTCCTGCCGGACTTAACACTAAGAATTTCACAACCAATGAATGGCTTCGTTTCCTCAATACACTTCCTGATTCATTGAGCATTTCTCAGATGAAATCGCTTGATGAAACATTCAATTTTACCGGTGCAGGCAATTCTGAGATCTTATTCGCCTGGTTGGAGCATGTAATCCCATCGCGCTACGAAGCATCTTATACAGCTCTGGAAAATTTTCTAACGAATGTTGGCAGGAGAAAATTTGTGAAGCCATTGTTTACGGCTCTTGCCAAAAGTGAAGAAGGAAAGGAACTTGCCATGAGGATTTATTCCAAAGCAAGACCTAACTACCATTCTGTAACCGCCAATACTATCGATGAAATTTTAGGCTGGAAAAATTAATCCTCAAAACAAAGCGCAAAGGATCAGTTGAATATCCTGAACCTCCTTAAGCAAGATGGGGGTATTTTTACTGAGGACACTAAACAGTAACACATCATCATTTAACATTATTAGCTTTTCTTCACAGCTGATTCCGTGGACACTACCGGTGATTGCCGAATGACAATATTGGGTTTAAATCCGGGAGATAACGGGTTTGAGACTGAAACGGACTTCCGGAATCTCCCATAAATCAATACAGTAATGCTGTCATTCCGATCTCGGCTCAGACGAGAGAGGAATCCTTGAATTCATTTGCTTTATGACACTATTTTATATCCTGCATAATAATATTACTTCACCATTTTCATTTCAGGAACCACATTCTCTATTTGCACCGGTTTGCCGTTGGCGTCAGTATTTGTGGTTTTGAAAGTGTCAGCTGACTTCACAATGGTAACTGATTTTACATTGAGCGGATAGTTTTCAACTTCCTGGTCTTCTTTAAGTATTTCAGTTGTCATTGAGCCTTTTAAAACGTTTGAATAACTCATTGGAGATGCCGAATTTGATTCGAGACTCTTCTTCAGAGGTTCAGCTTCTGATGCATCCGTAACAATGGTGACATAAAGATTCTTTGTCTGCCAGAATTTTTTCATTGTTTCATTTACTTCATCTAAAGTTGCTGATTCAAGCAGGTCACCCATTTCGCTGATGTAATTCTTTCGTCCGTAAAACTTTGAATCCATAAGGTATCCAAGTTGTTTTTCTGTTGATTGAATATATAGCTTCATGTAGCTTTGTAAAAAAGTCCTGGTAGCAGTAAAATCTTCTTCAGACATTCCCTTTTCAATGAGCATCTGCATTTCATGCAGCGCCATTCTGATTGCAAAATGAGCATGGCCGATGTTGATGTCATTCAATTCCGGGTATTGCTTTTTTAAACCAACAGCCGTTTGCACAGGACGAATCCAGATGGAAAAATAATTTGAACTTCTTGGAACCCCCGGCCGCGGTAACATATTGCTGCCTCCATTGTCGTACCACTCAATGTAAGAGTAGTTCCCGTAATTCATTGATCGTTCTTCTCGTATTTTTTTGTACAGATGGGAATAGGATTTACGGTGTTCCCCCAGCCATGAATTGGCGATCATCAGCGCAGCGAAGCTATTGCTGCTACGCGTGATGTCGAGGGGAAATCCCATACAGATGGCTGATCCCAGTGCATTCTCTTTTGAAATAATTTCAATCTCCAAACCTTTTGGTGGCATCGGTGATGCACGCCTTAACAGAGACGCACGTTCGCTGGCGCCTAGTTTTTGTAGATCTGTTTTTAGCCTTGCTGCTAAGTCCGTAGGATAATTTCCACCCAACCCGATAAGTACATTTTTAGAGGAATAATAGTTTTTGTAATGACTCTGGATATCATCAGGAAAAATGTTCTTCACTCCGTTTGAAGTGCCGGAAATCATATGCTGATAAGGTGTGTTTCGGAAAAGGAAATCTTCAAGGGCTTTCTTGCTATACTCTTCATCACTGGAGGAGCGGATGACCTCATCCACATAATTTTGTTGATTTGACTGAATGCGCAAATAGTCTTCTTTTGAAAAAGCCGGAGCTGTCAACACATCCATCATGATCGGATAAAATTTATCAAGGTAAGCTGAGGGGCATTGAAAGGTAAAGATGGAAACTTCTTTATCTACGCTCGCAGAGATCGAAGCAGCCCATGGATAAAGTGCATCATCGATCTGTGACTTCGTCATTGTTTTCGTTCCTCCGTCAGCGATCATGGAAGTTGTAAACTGAGTAAGGCCCTCTTTTCCTGCCGGGTCGCTGATGGAACCATTGTTAAACATGAATTTAATCACTGCCTTGGCCGCTTCCGGTTGCCTCAGCTCTACCACTTCCTGTGCCGTGGCATTAATAGTGATCATAAGAAATAGCATAAGAGCTGCTATTGTATGGGAGAGAAATATTTTTTTCATATTTTTTTATGATTTTGCGAATGGAATTATTTCTGCTTTTCAATTTGAGGAGTAGCAGAAGGGTTATTTTTAAAACTGACTGATTCAGACGGCGAAATGGTTCCGATTGTCATCGTGTTTCCCAAAAAATACTTCTGTGCAACGCGCATCATGTCTTCAGCTGTTACTTTTTCATATAGGGCATATGTCCGGTTGATTGACTCAGGATCACCGGTGAGCCAAGTATAAGCAGACAAAGCTTCAGCAATGCTGGTTGGATTGTCAATACCCATTGCAAAACTGTTGCGCAGGTTCATTTTTGTTTCTGCGATCACATTAGCGGCAAACGGTTTCATTTTTGCACTTTCAATCGCATCCATAATTGTTGTTTTTACATACCTCATGTCTTCTGCCTTGGCGACAGATGCTCCGATGCTGATCAGGTATGGATCACGGGAATTTTGCGCACCACCATTGATGAAACGGCATTTCTGTTCCTGAAGAACAAGTTTCTTATAGAGGTCAGATTTTTCTGAAAATAGAATGGAACATAATACATCCAGCGAAGGCATATCCATATTCTGATCACTGAAGGCCGGTCCTTTGTAGTTAATGTCCATGTACGGCGGAAATCCCTCTTTCTTAATGTGTGTATATCGTGTTTCATTTTGAGGTGTTTCTGAAGGCACTTTTGAAACATAGGTGCCCGGCTTCCAATCTCCGAAATACTTCTGTGATAGTTCATTCACTCTCTCCTGGGTTACATCGCCGACCACTATGATGGTGCAATATTCCGGTCTGTAAAAGCGCTTAAAAAATTCACGTGAATAGTCATATTGATTAGGCATGTCAACGATGTCTTTAAAATAGCCCATAGTTGTGTGCCCGTATGTATGTGTCTTAAATGCTGTTTCGGAAATTTTTTCATTGAGCTGGACATATGGGCTCGCTGAATTTTTAGTGTATTCACCTTTCACCGCTCCGGCTTCCGTCTTGAACCCGTCAACTGAATAGTTCAGGTTTTGAAAACGATCGGCTTCGAGTTCAAACATCACCTCCAGTTTGTCGGCACTGCCTGTCATGTGGTATAGCGTTCGGTCTAAACTTGTATTTGCATTGGCAGAGGCACCGGTGCTTTTTAATACTTCACTGTATTTATCTTTCGGGTATTTATCGGTACCCCTGAACATCATGTGTTCAAAGAAGTGGGCAAAGCCGGTATGGCCGGTTTCAATTTCATCACGGGAGCCAACGCGAACCAAAATGTAGAAAGCTGCAAGACCCGGGCTTGGATAAGGCACAGTGACTACATTTAAGCCGTTCTCCAGGTTTTTCTGAAGAATCGGGTAAGGCAGAATCTTTTTTGCCTGGTCAGGGGTGCCACTGATAAATGCAACTCCCAGCAGGAGAATGAGCAATGTTCGTTTCATAAACTTATGTTTTTTTAAGGGGAAGCGAATGTATAAAATTTTGATGTCAGAAAAGCGTTAATGAAAACCTACGATAATGTTAATCCTGATTTGAATGGAAAAAATGTATGTTCGCGCCACCAATTTAATTTAATATGCTCAAGCGCCTGACATTTCTACTGTTTTTTACATTTTTATTTAGTGTATTTACCAAGGCGCAGCATAATAAAAAACCGGAAAAAAAATTCCAGATCGCCCTCATCGGCTTCTACAACCTCGAAAATTTTTACGACACCATCAACGATCCCGGGAAGAATGATGAAGAATTTCTTCCTGACGGAGCCAATCATTATACCGGTTCTGTTTTCTTAGATAAGATAGGCAAGCTTTCTGAAGTGATTTCTCTCATTGGAACAGATGTATCACCTGATGGGCTTGCGCTGATGGGTTGCGCGGAAATAGAGAATGATGCTGTACTAACGGATTTGGTTCATTCAGCAAAACTGAATAAAAGGGGATATAAAATCGTACACCACAACTCCCCTGATATCCGCGGTGTGGATGTAGGACTGCTGTATAACCCTAAGTATTTTACACCCAAATATTCGGAATCCATCTTTGTTCCGTTGTTTGAGCCCGATGGTGCTCCCCGCTATACGCGCGATGTGCTGTACGTTGAAGGAACCTTGTTGGGTGAGCCAGTTTATATTTTCGTCAACCACTGGCCTTCACGCAGGGGTGGTGAAGAAGCCAGCGCACCCGGAAGGGCAACTGCTGCCGGTGTGGCAAAGCACAAAATTGATTCCATTACCCAAATAAATTCGAACGCTAAAATTGTATTGATGGGAGATTTGAATGATGACCCTGTAAGCCCCAGTGTTGCCAAAGTGATCGGAGCAATCGGTATAAAGGAAGCAGTGAAGGAAGGCGGAATGTTCAATCCCTGGACGACATATTATAAACAAGGAATTGGAACGCTGGCATACCAGGATTCATGGAATCTTTTTGACCAGATAATAATTTCATCTGGATGGCTCGACAAAAACCAATCTGGATTATTTTTCAAAGACGCCCGTATTTTCTCAAAACCTTGGATGATCAACCAAGAAGGTCGTTACAAAGGATATCCAAAACGCACCTATGATTTCAACAGATACATGGGAGGTTACAGTGATCATTTCCCGACCTATACGATTTTTTACAAACAAATGAAATAAGCCGGTGTGTCCCGAATAGCCGGAGATACGCGATACTTTACATTTCTTATTTTTTGATTTTGTAAAAAATCATGTAGGTTTGTAATCATTAACTAAGAGCACTTTCTTTTGAGTATTTCTACAACAGTAAGGGTTTTATTTTCATCTGACCGCAGGTTGCATAATTCACTACGCAACCTGCTTGGGTTTTATCCAAACAACCTCTCAGTTTACAAACTTGCTTTTTTACACCGAAGCAGTGCTGAAGAACATCCCAGCGGAATCAAACTGAGCAATGAACGCCTTGAATACCTAGGGGATGCTGTACTTGGAGCTGTGGTCGCAGAATTGCTTTTCAAAAAATTTCCATTCAAGGAGGAAGGTTTTCTTACCGAGATGCGCAGCAAGATCGTGAACCGCGAGCACCTGAACCGCCTTGCACTTAAACTTGGCATAGATCATTTCATGAATGGTTCAATTGATCCCGCGGCAAAAAGCCGTTCCGTTTATGGTGATGCGCTTGAAGCGTTGATTGGAGCGATATATATTGACAAGGGTTATGCTTGTGTAAGAAAAGTTTTACTGGAGCGGTTTATCAAACACCATGTGGACATTGAAGAGCTTGAAGAACTTGATGCTAACTTTAAAAGCAAACTTATTAACTGGGGGCAACGCGAACGCAAGAAAGTGGAGTTTGAATTGATCGAAGAGCTTGACAATGGTGGCAAGCGTTTACTTCGCGTACGGGTAACAGTAGATGGAGCCGAAATGGCAATTGGCGAAGACTTTTCCAAGAAACGTGCTGAGCAAATTGCTGCAGGTAAAGCTTGTGCGGCGCTACAACTCACCTAAAGGTTTCAATCTCATAGTCAGAATAAAATGATCTGCCCACCTGTTGAACGGAAAGGTGTGACAAAGTTTTTCATCGAGGAACTTTAACCTTTTAAAAAGTCCGGGTTGCTTTCGCGGAAATGAGTCGAGATAGGATGGAGGTACAAAACTCCCAAGTCCCTGCAGTTCCATCACTTCATATTCCTTTCCAAAGTCTGAAATAATTGTTGAAGAAGTGAAGTAGTAGCTCAAAAAACGTTCTCCTTCAAGGTGTGATTCAGCGCCATTTTTGTTGAACCTCCTGAATGCAGTTTTAAAATTTCCTTTCAGTGCAAGCAGCGTTTCCCACGGACAAACGGGTGGCATGATCACCAGTGTAGCAGTTCCTCCCGGCTTTAGCAGTGGTTTGAAGGATGCAATTACTTTGTCGATTTCTTTCACACAATTCAATCCGCCGAAATCAGAAAATATGT
Source organism: uncultured Flavobacteriales bacterium (assembly GCA_964356415.1). Taxonomy (GTDB): domain Bacteria; phylum Bacteroidota; class Bacteroidia; order AKYH767-A; family 2013-40CM-41-45; genus JAPLDB01. The sequence goes on along the minus strand of CAYHHK010000107.1, from coordinate 6,516 downwards.
GGTCGAAATTATTTTTTTCAATTTTTTGAAGTTCTGTAAATGAACATTGCTGAACGGATATTTTATCCTGAAAATTATTTTCTTCAATTTTTTTCTTCAATTCACCCAGCATTCCATCACTCAAATCAGTAGCATGAACTTTCATTCCCTGCTCTGCAAAAAAAACAGCATCAATGCCGGTGCCGCAATTCAGTTCAAGAATATGATCCCCTGGGTTGAAATGACGCGAGCAGTGTGCATGTATTTGCATTCGCATCCATTGGAGAATTTCATTATTTTCTTCAATATCATCAAATGAAGACGATTGCCTTGAGAAGGCAGCACTTACATTTTGAAAGTCTACAATCGGCATTTTTTTACTGGGCAAAAACCCTCACAGTTTATCTTTCCGAAAACCAATTCTTGTTCTTGGCTTCTTTCTTGGAGTCATCAATTGCCTGATGACCTCAACAATGGATTGAATGGAGTCGTCATGTTTATCCAACCTTGTTTCAAGCTGACGGATTTGTTTTTCGAGTTCTTTATGAGTGGATACAGTTTCTCTCAACTGTACAAAAATCTTAATGATGAAAATACTCATCTTTATTGCCTTCTGACTATTTAAGACTGTTGCAAGCATGGCAACCCCATGCTCAGTGAACACAAAAGGTAACGTTGCAGTATGTTTTAATGATTTGAACCGGTGCCAAATTGGCACCAGTTCGGCTTTTTCTTTCCTTGTAAGTTGAAACATAAATTCCTTTGGAAAACGTGCAATGTTTCGTTTAACCTGGCGATTCAGTTGCTTTGTTTCAACTCCAAAAAGCTCAGCAAGATCACGGTCAAGCATTACACGTTGACCGCGCATAACTAAGATTCGTTCCTCAATCAATGGTGATGAAATAATCTGCTTCATACCTTTTAAATTATTTCAATCCATACCTGGTTTTATATTTATTGTATAGTTGCTTCTGCACATTGTCCAGGTTGATCTCTCTCCCCCCGATAAATGCATTTTCCACATTGTTCGTTCGCATATCAAGCGCATCACCTGAAGAAATAAAAAGTGTTGCATCTTTTCCTGTTTCCAGTGTGCCAACCGTATTGTCAATTCCGAGAATTTTAGCAGGAGCAGATGTAATGCTCATCAATGCTTCTTCTTTTGATAGACCGTATCCTGCCGAAGTGCCGGCCATGAAAGCAAGATTGCGATTTTGCCATGAGCCATCCATACTCAATGCATAATTTACTCCTGCCTGTTTCAAAATATAAGGGAGTTTGTACGGCAGATCAACGTCATCATCTTCGCGGGGAGGTAAAGAATGCACGCGCCCGAGAATGACAGGAATGTTATTTTCTTTTAGCAATGCAGATACTCGCCATGCATCCTGTCCGTCAACCAATACCATTTTAACTCCGTATTTTTTACTGAACAATACAGCGGATTCGATTTCCTTCACATACCCGCAATGAACATAAAGTTTTTTGCTGCCGTTAAACAAACCTTTCATGGACTCCAGGCGCAGATTTATTTCTGTCGGGGCCGACAAAGAATAAGCTTTCGCTTCACCGAAAAGCTGTTCGATGTTGTTCATCTCTTTGTTCATTCTGTCCCGTTGTTTGTCTTCAGGGTCGGCACCGGGGTGTTTTGCAACGTACATCTGAGGCCAGTTGAGGTGAATTCCTTCGTCCGTTTTACCTGCCTGCCGAAGAGGTTGTCCTGCGCTGTCGGTAGGCAGGTAGGCTGCATCTTCCCAGTTCCAGGCATCAAGCACAACAACAGACGACTGTCCGCTGATAGTTCCGCCGGAAGGAACGATCTGCTCCATAAGAACGCCATTCGAACGTACAGTCGGCGTGATCTTAGAATCAGTATTGTAAGCGATGATGCTTCTCACATTCGGATTGAGATCCCCGACCTCATAGTTGTCACGCGTAGAACGCACCAGATCGATCTCCGTCAATCCCAACGATGAATTGCAATTGATAAAACCCGGATAAACATGTTTTCCGAATGCATTGATCTTCTTTTTGTACTTCCCTTCCTGCAGTTTAATAACTGTTGCATCACCGATTAGTGTGATTTTTCCGTTCTCAAATCCAATCACCGAATTTTCAATGACCTTCCCGTTTCCGATGTGTGCGGTTCCATTCATGATAATAATGGACTCACTTTGCGCCGGCGCGGGAGCCGGGTTTTGAGCCATTGCCAAAATAACCTGGCAGGCTGATATGGAAATTGTTACTAGTATCTTTTTCATTTTATTGTCTATAATCTATTGCGTTTTGTTTACTTATTTTTTTATTTAACTGCCTACTACCTACTTTTCTTCTAACTTCTAACTTCTAACTTCTAACTTTTCACTTAATTAACACGTATTCGTCCTCCAAACAATGATGAAGCGTCAGCGCTTTCAATGCCGGCTTCTGCGTCCCTTCACCTTTATTTTTCGAATCGGTCATTTTCTGAATGAGCCTTGCGCGTTCTTTAAGTATTTCGGCGCGCATCTGTTTGTCTGATTCAACGTCAAAATATTTTATTCCGTCAACATACGTTTGCAGCGGCTTTGCATAATTACTGAGGGGATTGTCGTTCCATAAAACAAGATCAGCGTCCTTGCCGGGTTTAATGGAACCAACCTTGTCGTCAACACGCAGCATCTTTGCAGGATTGAGCGTAACAAATTTCCATGCTTCTTCTTCACTTACGCCGCCATACATCACTGCCTTCGCTGCTTCCTGATTCAATCGTCTTGCCATCTCGGCATCGTCGCTGTTGAACGCTACCGTCAACCCGACATCATGCATGATTGCTCCGTTATAAGGAATGGCTTCATATACTTCATATTTATATGCCCACCAGTCAGCGAATGAAGATGCTCCACGCACACCATGCGCTTTCATTTTATCGGCAACTTTATATCCTTCAAGAATATGAGTGAATGTATTTACCTTGAATCCGAATGTATCGGCTACATGCATAAGCATATTGATCTCGCTCTGTACATAACTGTGACAGGTGATGAAACGTTTGCTATCAAGAATTTCCTTCAACGCTTCCAGCTCCAGGTCCCTTCGAACCGGTATTGCTGCTATTCCCCCTTTAGAGGGTAGGGGGTAGGGGCTGGGAATGTATTCTTTTGCTCTTGTAAAATAATCCGTATACACCTGCTCAACACCCATGCGCGTCTGAGGAAAACGAGAGGTCTGCTTATCGCCCCAGTTGCTTTGCTTCACATTTTCTCCCAGAGCAAACTTGATAAAGCCCGGCCATCCTGCGAATTTCAATTTTTCCGGTGAAGCACCCCAGCGTTCCTTGATGAGTTGCGTTTGTCCGCCAATGGCATTCGCACTGCCATGCAAAATGTGTGATGAAGTAACACCTCCCGCAAGCTGACGATACAGGTTGATGTCTTCTGCATCGATGACATCAGTAACACGAACTTCAGCCGATGAAGATTGCGTTCCTTCATTCAGATTACCGCTTGCACAAATATGTGAGTGTTCATCAATAATTCCTGAAGTAAGATTTTTTCCTGTGGCATCAATGACTTCTGCCGCAGGATCAGAAAGATTTTTTCCGATCGTCTGAATTTTTCCGTTGGCAATAAGCACGTCTGTATTAGGCAAAATACCTTCCTTCTCATTCGTCCATACCGTTGCATTTTTGAAGAGTACTGTTTTTTGTTTCGGCATTTCTTTCCAGCCATATGCCATGAGTGGATAGGTAACAGCACCCAGTTTCAATGAGTCCTTTTTTGTAGTATCTCTTTTTGCCTGCGGAACAAAACCAGAATCCAGTTTTACATTCCAAGTAATCCAGTCCCCGTTTGGAAGTTGTCCTGTGCCATTCCAGTCATTCGGATTTTCATCTTTCACATAACCACTTAGTCGAAAAGTTCCTTTCGGTGCACTTTTTTTCTTTTCAAATTGCAGTGTGATCAAACTACCCTGACGACTATAGCTAACCTTTGCCAGTGAAGTGTCATCTGCTACATTCATATCCGGTGAACCGGCTTCCCCATTGACTTTCAACTTTGCCGCAGGAAGCGATCCAATGGTCAATGAGTACGTTCCCCTGATGTCTTTGGTGTCGTAGTCCAGGTATTTGTAGCGCACACCTTTCACCCAATTATCGTACATCACGGCATCTTTATCGAAAATATTTTTTGAAGTGATCACGAAGTTGGCAATCATTCCCTTTTTCAGACTGCC
>CAYHHK010000107.1:0-2222 GCA_964356415.1 uncultured Flavobacteriales bacterium | reverse complement strand
ATGTATTTCACGCCGAACTCATCCCCGATTTTATCGGCACGGAATTCATTTTGTTTGTCGCCGGCTTCAAAAACCTGAGGGAGATTCTGAATTTTATTCCACGAGTCAAGTGAGATATTATATTCTTTCTTATAACCGCCATTCACATACCATTGTGCATCTAAATACGTCTGACGCAGCAATGCGATAGCTCCCATCAATGAACTGGGATAATCCTGCGTAGATGAACCTTTTTCGAAAGAGTAATTTGCTGCAACGCGGTCTTTGATCACGAGGTCGTTATCCCTTCCGTCACCAAGTGTTACAAAAGCAGAAGTTCCGCGGGCAATACCATCCTTATTTACTGTCATCACGGCACCAAAGCACAGCTTGCGTAATTCTTCTGCTTTTTTATTGTCGGCAGAAAAATTTTTGTTTGCATCGTATTCAGCCCTGATGGCCTGGTTCCAGCCATATGCACCTTTTGTGTTCGAGAGAAACTGTGGGTTTGGTTCATCCTTTCTCTTGGGAACTTCCGGTAAGCCATAGTCGGTAAAGATGTCAATGAGAGAAGGATAAATGAATTTTCCTTTCAGGTCATAAACGACAGCATCTTTTGGAATGCTTAAATTTTTTCCTGCATCAACCACCAGTCCGTCGCGGATGATGAGGGTGGCAGAATCAATGCTTGTTTTATAATCTGTAAACAGCTTTGCGTTCTTAAATACATAAGTAAGATGCTTCGGGTCTGTGGTGCCGTTGACCGGGAAAGTGACCTGCGCATTCGATTGCAGACACAAGGCAACCAGGCACATCGCCAGCATGTAAATTCGTTTCATAAAGGTAGGTTTGACTTAAAAAAAATGAGCGACGAATGTAGAGAAAAGATCAGTTCTGAAAAGTTAAGAGTAAGATACATCGGGCAATTGTGTTTACACACAATAGAATATTAATTACTTTTACCAATTGAAAGAAGCCCGATGGCTATCAGGCCCCCCTTTCACAGAATTGATCTGTACAACATCCAATAACTTCAGGCATCCTATACGCGTTTCTTATGAAATCAAAATTTCTACTTTTATTTTTGATGATACTAAGCTGCAAAAAGGATGAAGAGAAATCAGGAGAGGTGATTTGTCAACCTGATACCGACTTTACAAGTATTTCAGTCGCCAATGAATTTGCCGAGTACATAAGTAGGGATACTTCCGATTGCAGCTATGATGATGATTGGTGTGATGAAATAAGAAGTTTGTTCCGTCCGGATACTCTTGACTTAAGCAATACCCAAACTGATTCAATAGGAATTGTTAATTTCCCTAATCCCGTTTTGTACCGTCAATATCTTGGTATCTACTCACACAATAATAAATGTTTTATGCAAATAGCCGTCGTAGATGAGTCGATGCATATTAAAGATAAGGGCTGCTTTCAGGTAGATTCCGGGTTCCATGTATTTCAATACCAATTACTTGCTGATACTACACTGCAATATGAAACAGGCAAGTATTACCGATTGTATTATGCAGCACATGCCACAGGCGGATTATTTTTCTATAAAGGTCATGCAGATATTTACATTCAGTAATCTGTGCCCGTAGTACCACCATCCTGCCGAAGATTATATTGGAATTCACATGACAGTCTTTGGTCATGACAACCCCGCTGGTAGCATGTTGCTACGACCGATATCTGAATTTAATGTTGTCAGGTCTTCGCGCAGTGGCTTGTGCGCCGAGAGACCTGACAGAGATTACAAAACTTAAAATATTTATTTGATTTGCCCAAAGCCATAAGTACTTCCCGGACCTAAGGCATCTATAAAGTGTGTTACTTTTATTTTTCCCTCAACCTGATTTAAATAAAATGCAGCAGAGGAATATAAATAATCTTCTGCTCTTGCAACCAAACCCTTTCTAACCGGATTGAGGTAAATGTAATTAATCTTGGAATGTACGCTTCGAACATCTCTTAAGGCATAATCATCAAAGCGATCCTTCCAGTCATAAATGGTAGTAGTAAGAAAGCGTACCGGTTGCTCGCTGAAGTATGTTCGCATGCGTCTCCCCATAGTAGTGTTATTTTAAAAAAAGCAAAAATCCTACATACAACAAAAAAATCACAACAATAAAATAGGAATTATTTAAAAGCACGTTTCCTGTCGGGTCTCGCCCCCACGCAAGCTTCATTCGATTTCTATACCAAAAGCAAGTCCTTTTGATATTTTTTTTTATCCCGTACGC
>CAYHHK010000106.1:10719-13612 GCA_964356415.1 uncultured Flavobacteriales bacterium | reverse complement strand
TAATAAATACGAATGTACTAAGTACTAATAAATACGAATGTACTAAGTACTAATATTACAAATGTACTACGTACTTATTACGAATTTATCTTTCTCGCCAGGGGCGAATTACGAATTAAAGTAATTTGTAAATTCGTATTTATTCGTATTTAGTACCTATTACCTACTGAACCCTTTCAGTCCAAACGGTATCCTTATTTTAATGGAAACATTCCGACCCATTTCGCGGATGCCGATATTGCGCACAAGTGAAAGGTGACTCATGTAAGGTGTGTTCATCACATTTGTTACAGCCAGGTTCACATCCACAACCTGATGGGCAAAAGGCAACTGTAAACCAAGCCGTACATCAAAAAGCGTGTATGATTCCGAAGACATTTCAAATTGGGCTGTATCTTTTTGTGCTGCATAATTACTCACTGCAAAAGTGACATAAGGATTGTAAAACCACCTGAGTTTTTTAGATTTGAAAGTAAGTTCTCCTGTGAGTTTATTCGCAGGAATATAAGGGACATTACCACCATCATCAAACTCCCCTTTCATCATTGCATAGCTTACCCGCAGATTCACCCACTTCAAAGGTGCCGGGTGAATTTCAATTGTAGCTTCCCCGCCATTCAGTGTTGCATCGTTTTTTTTGTAGTCGTAAACATCCAGTACAGTGACAGTGGAATCAACAACAGAATCCTTCAGGTTCGTATTCTCAATATAGATGTAGTTTTTAATTTTATTATAGAATGCCGACAGATTCACATCGACCGACCATGATTCCCATAAGATCCCGAAGTCACCTTCAGCATTTTGTTCTGCTTTTAATTCTGTGTTTCCACGTTCAAAGCGATTGGTTCCTTCATGTTTCCCCCACGCTCCCAGTTGTGCATAGTTTGGTGCAGTAAATCCTGAAGCACCATTGAGTTTGATCGTGAGGTCTACAATGGGATGATAGGCGATTCCCAGGGATCCGTTTATCGGAGAATATTCCCGTTCCAGTTCAATCTCAGGTTTTGTTCCGATCGAATGAACAGGCTCAATTTCAACTGCGGGTTCGTATGACTCAAGTTTCAACGAACGCAAATCATAGCTCACACCGCCAAGTATGTTTACTTTATTAAGATCGTATCGTAACAATACATAACCGGCTATATCTGTGATAGACTTTGCATCAGGCACAAGGGACTCCATTCCGTAATTTTCATTTGCCTGAAACAATCCCTGTGAACCAACAACGACGCCGAATTTTTTCTCAGGATTGGATGTCCACTTCAGATTGTATGTAATCGTTGCAAGTTTTAATCCGAAAGCCATCTCTTTGTCCTCCGGGTCCGTAGTCTTACTTACCGGCTCATATTCCTTTCTGTCGTTGTACTGATATGCCACATTCAAATTCACTTTTGATTTGCCTGTGATGATCGTATTCTCAATTGCTGCAATGCTGGTGGTAACGTCCTGGTATGGTGCTACAAATTCGCGGTTGCGTTGCTCTTCAGTATCTTCGCTTCCGGTTTTGGCCGGAAAGTCTCCTGCATCTTCAATGATGCCAATGGTTTGATGATAATAAGCCAGCGAAACTTTACTAACACCCCACTTTTTGCTTAAGCCAAAAATTCCTTTTGCACTTTCATTGCTCCACTTGCTGTTGTGGGCGAATTCTTTTCTCTCTGTATTTTTCTTTACATCATCCTCATCTTCCCCCTGAATGTAACTGGTATGAGACATCAAGCCACCATTTACTGAATAGAAAAATCCTTTTGCCGAAGCACCTTTCAATCCGGCTTCGCCTTCAATGCCACGGGTATTGGAATGAAATCCTATATTAATATTGCCTAGTATTGTTCCTGCAGCTGCTGGTTTTTCATCAACGAATATCAATGTGCCGGCCATTGCATCAGCACCATATGCAAGCGCAGCAGGACCTTTGATGAGCTCTACGCGTTCAATACCATTCTCCGAAACACCAATGTCATGACGGTCGTTCCAACTCTGATCATCGATGCGCGTTCCAAATTCCTGTACGAGAATTCTGTTGAAAGAAAGACCACGGATCACAGGTTTGCCAATTCCGTTGCCAAAAGAAATACGGTCCACACCGGGTTGCAGCGCCAGTCCCTGCATTAAAGATGTTGCACCACTCCTGTTGTATTCCCTGAGGGAAATTGAACTCACGTTATATGGCAGATTATCAGGAAGTGAAGAACTGTTTGACGCAATGATCAATTCTTCAGGTTCCATCATATCCGGAAGCATGCGCATATTCAATACCAGTTCTGAATCACCTGTACTTATCATTTGCGATATGGTCTTGTAACCCGGCTTACTGAACTGAATATGTACATTTCCTTTTCCAACATTGCGGAGGATATAGGTGCCCCCGGCTTTTGTTTCATCGTATTTCTGAAATTCAGGAATGTAAACAGAAACACCTGCAACGGCGGAGTCTTTTTTATCGGTCACAATACCGCTGACAGATTTTTGCGCTGAGGCAATTGATGAACAAAAAATCAGAAAGTAGATCGGTATAAATAGTTTCATGAAAATTAATTTGAAAGTTATCAAATGTAGATATACAGTAATGGGTTGAGGATTGCATCAACCCTATATTTTCAACACCACACAATGAAAAATCAGGAAGCAGCGTTTCGGTGTAATGATCAATACCGAGAATGAATTTGAATATTCTCAGTCAATCTTGTTTATTTACTGACAACAATTTTTGCTGATGAAATCAATTCTCCGTTTGTAAACAGACTTACAATATAGGTTCCATTCCTTATGTAAAAAGTATCCCATTCAATATTTTCCTGGTAAGAAAATACCGGTGTTCTAAAAATATTTTTTCCGGCAAGATCAGTAACAGTGATCATTGAATTTTTATATGGCGGAACTTTAAAAGCGA
>CAYHHK010000106.1:0-10619 GCA_964356415.1 uncultured Flavobacteriales bacterium | reverse complement strand
AATGCATTCGCTGTTACAGTAATGATGGTATCATTGAAATCATCTGTAAAATTCACTTCAACAGGCAGTGCAAATGCAACATTGTTGCCTTTCATCCGCTCGCGTGTGAAAACAACAACATCAAAATCATTTCCGTTCGGTGTGACAGTAAATGAGTCAACTGAAACATGCGGGAATCCCTGCAATCCGACCATGGTTGAAAAATAATCCGTCATTGAAATTCCGGATGATGCAGCAAGTTCATCACGCAGGTCATCGCTAGAAACATCTGTGAATGCACGGTTTGTAAGGTAAGCACGTACTGCAGGGAAAAATAAGCTGTCACCCATGAATCTTCTGATGGAGTGAACTACATCACCGCCTTTCTGGTAGACAGTATATCCATAAGTCTTGGCATGCGGGACTGCATTGAGGGCATAATATCCTGCATCACGCAATGACGCATACATCAGTACCTGACGATGCAGGGCTCTTCTGTTGGTTTCATAAGACTGATTTCCATAAACAAACTGTGTGAAAAAATTTTCATTGTACGTTGCCCATCCTTCATTGAGCCACATGTCCTGTTCAGTGCGGCATGTTACGAGGTCGCCAAACCACATGTGCGACAGCTCATGCGCAATGATCATCGCTTCATAAGCGAGCGAACCGTCAATAAAAGCCCTGCCGATATGAATGCTGGTTGCATGCTCCATGGCACCGGCATTAAAAGGAACCAGTACATATCCGATCTTGTCCCAGGGATAAGGACCCCAGGCATTGATATCATTCATGATGGCAGAATCAAGGTGTACAAAAGAGCCGTTCACACGGTTCGAATCAGCCGGTACCATGGCCAGTTCAACAGGGATCCCCTGGTAATTCCTGTGCATTGTATAATAAGGAGCGACAGCCATCGATGCCAGGTATGGAGGTATGGTCTGATCAAGTTTCCAGTGCCAGGTAACGGTGCTGTCCGGATTTATAACTGACGACTGCAATATTCCATTACAGAAAGCTTTGTATCCATTCGCTGTTGTAATGTGAAAATCATACGTGCTTCTGTCAGTAAATTCATCCACGCAGGGAAACCATGTCTTTCCAAAGGTATGCGGATTTGCATCGAAGCCGACTCCGATATTATATGCATAGGTTCCGGAAAAATAAAACCCTCCGAAGGTTGGATCCGTTTTCGGAACACCGTTGTAATAAACCTGAAGCACAACTGAATCACCCTGGTTCATTAATGAAGGCGGCGTAATTCGGATCGTGGTATCGTCATGCGCATATGCCAGTGGCATGCCCGACGACACGATAGAATCCACGGTAAGAAAGTACAATCCAAGCGAAATGTTATTGACCCCGTTCAGTTTGGAATGAACGGTCAGTTCAGTCACCCCTCTGATGGTATGGGCAGTATAATTTATCGTATCGATGGAAACACGGTAATGGCTGACATGGATGGTATCAGATACATTGGCAAAGGTGTTTATTGTAAAAAAGCAAAAACAGATTAGGGAATGGAATTTCATAATATAAATAATTGTACGAATAACGAAAGATAGCTGTACGAATAACGAAAGTATGCGAATTTACGAATTTGCGAATATGAAACACGCAGATCAGAGAATTTCAATATGCATCATGTAAATCTTCCGTGCATTGCATTATACATTATGCATTGTGAATTGTGAATTATGAATTATGCATTGTGCCTTTTGACTTCTTTCTCCATTTACTACATTCGCACCCCCATGATCATCCGTGCATTCCGTTTTCTCTTCGGCATTTACGCAGCATTGGTATTCACAGCAACCATGCTCATCGTAGTAATCGCCTTTTTCTGTGTTTTTTATTTTGCCCCGAAAAAGAAATCGCCGCACTGGGCGCACAGGTATGTTTCACACAACTGGGCGAAAACACTATTCATTTTTTTCGGAGTGAGGTGGAAAATTAAAAACGTTCACCTGATCGATCCCAAAGAAAATTATGTGTTTGTCGCCAACCACCGCTCCATGCTCGACATCCCTGCCTATGCCCTTGCAAGTAAAAACACATTCAGGTTTTTATCCAAAGCCGAGCTGGCAAAGATCCCCGTACTCGGTTTTATCATCCGCAACCTCTACATTACTGTAGACAGAAAAGACAAGAACGATAGGGTAAGGAGCATGGAAGCCATGAAGCAGTCGTTGCGCGACGGCGTTTCCATTTTCATTTGTCCGGAGGGAACTCGCAATACTACAAAAGAACCACTCCTGGATTTCCGCGATGGAGCATTCCGCATTGCCATAGAAGCACAGGTTCCAATTGCTGTCCTCACCATACTCAATGCCGAAAAACTTTTATCGCCATTACGTCCTGCTGAATTACGACCCGGAATTGTTGATCTGGTATGGAGCGAACCAATTCCGACAAAAGGGATGACAATGGGAGACGTAGAAAAGCTTAAGAATATGGCAAGGGCGCAGATGGTTAAATGCCTGGAAGCCTGAGATGACTTACGAATAAATTGTCGCGACAATCCTGATGCAGGAACAGGATTTCTTGTGATTATAACGATGCCAATATGCATCGAAAATCTAAACCAATCCACCAAAAATGAAAGTCACTGTAGAAACTTTAAAGCAAATACTCGAGGCATTCAATCGTCATGACCTTGATGCAATAATGGAATTCTTCTATGATGATTGCTCATTTGATTTTCCGAGGGGACAAGAACCTTGGGGGCAACGCTTCATCGGAAAAGCACAAGTAAAAGCTGCGCTTGCCGGGCGCTTCAAAGGAATTCCCGATGTTCATTATGGTAATGACAGCCACTGGATTTCTGCCGATGGAAATCATGGAGTTTCAGAATGGACTCTCACCGGAACTACAACTTCAGGAACTCACGTAAATGTACGGGGTTGTGATCATTGGGAATTTGGCGATGGGAAAGTGACCAGGAAAAATTCCTATTGGAAAATAGTTGAACCATCATCGAAGTGATTAAAGCGTAAGAGCATTTCCACAAAAAACACTTTAGCTTGAATAGAATTTTCGGGGTGATATTGAGTATTTATTGCAAGAGTTTTCCTTACAAAATTCGGCCCGTCACATTTTTTCATTCTGCAATTAATAAATGCTATAAGTGCAACAATGAAATGCCATCCTTGTAGCCTCCTTTAAATTAGTAATATTAATCGGACCATTTCTTCGGCCACAATCAGGCACGTTTTTTTTGCTTACCTTCGAAAGCTGTCTTCTCATGAGTAAAAAATGAAAGATCAAATCACACTATTTCTGCTTTTTGCAATTCTGAACACTACAGCATTTTCGCAAACAGTAGTTGAACTTGCCGGAAAACCGGTAATCAATTTTCCATATTTCCACTTTGTTCAGAATTTCAATGCTGATGAATCCATAAATCTGGCCATTGACGGAAAACTTTATCACGCAATAAATGCTGTAAATGCAAATGTTTTTGTTGTAAATCATAAAACAGTAAGCGAATGGCTTGTAAATGATACGCTGATTGATATTACCAATGTCGGTGAACAATCTTGCACATTTTCAAACACAGGCATCCAGCAAAATACTTTTCAACTAGCTACTCCCGGAGAACTCGTTGCTTACAACTCTATTAGGATCGGAGTAAAGTATGATATCGTGATCGATGTGGATAATAATGGTATTCTTTCGCCAGCTGATTTTATTGATGGTGGAAACGCCCCGGGCTTTTATGTTATTCATGACATCACCCAACCGGGTTCCCTGGCGGTAAGTACTGTTGACTGGACACAGGATACAACACTTGCCAAACGAATGTGGTACCCTGCCAATATTTCAACAATGAACGCACTTCCGCTCATCGTTATTTCCCATGGGTGGACCTACAACTATACACACTACGATTACATTGGCGAGCACCTGGCCTCTTATGGTTACATCGTGATGTCGCATTGGAATGATGTGGGAAACGGAGATCCCGACGGAACGAATACTGCATCACTTTCACTAATTGCAGCAATTAATCAACTACTCGCCAACCAGGATACATTGTTTGGTGGCGTACTAAATGGAAAAATCGACCATCATCACATGGGCTGGCTGGGACACAGCACCGGAGGGGAATCTCCTGTTCGCACATACACACGTTTGCACAATGGTGAAAATGCTTCTGCTTATTTTTCATGGAATGACATTAACTTCATCAGCAGTTTATGCCCTGTATCATGGTTTCCTGATTCAGTAGTGAATCCATATAATGTGAACTATCATCAATTCCTTGGCGGAGCAGATACTGATGTTTCAGGAATGCCCTCAAATAATTACTGGCAGCCATTCACGATTTACGAGCGGGGCATCGGAAACAAGCATGTCATTTATGTGCATGGTGCCGGGCATGGTGTATTCAATACCGATAGCCTGAATGCATTTCAATGGCAAAGCGGACCTGACCTGATAAACCGTGAACAACTTCATCCAGTAGTGAAGGCGTATCTGCTCGCAATGGCCGAGTTGTACTGCAAACAAAACTTTGCCGGTCAGGAATTTTTCACACGCAGTTATGCTGAATATCATCCAATGAATATTGACAGCGCCGTTGTTATTACAAATGAATTTAAGGAAGCACAATCATCAGACAAAAGAGTAATTGATGATTTTGAAACGAACGATACACTGACACTTGCCAGCAGCAATGCAATTGTGTCGAGCAACCTGCAAAACTCGTATGAATTACTGATGCAGGATTTTGATCAGACATTTCATTATTTCCCCTTGCGACCCTCCAATGGAATGACACGTGCCAGGTTCACTGATTCACCGCATTGCCTGGTAATTGAATGGGACAGCGCCGGGTTTGTACGCTATGTAATTCCGGATTCGCTAAAGAATTTTTCAGACTATGCCTTTCTGAGCTTACGCGCCTGTCAGCGAACGCAGCATCCCTTTAATGTAATGCTGGATAGCTCCATCAACTTTGTCATTTCCATAACTGATGAAACCGCACATTCTGCTTCTGTGATGATCGAAAACTATGGTCCCGTCATTCAAACCTACCAGAGAAGTTCGGGCTGGCAAAATGAATTCTGCACGATCCGCATTCGCCTCAGCGATTTTCTTGTCAATGGAACTCAATTGGATCTCAGCACCATTGAATCGCTTGAACTATCTTTCGGAAATGCCGGCACAAGTCTTATGGGTGCGCTCGGAATTGAAGACATAGAACTTGTAAAAAATGAAAAAACAATTGAAAAGGAAATTTACTGCTTCGGCATTTGTCGGAGTCTTTTTGCTAATGATGATCTCGTCAAACTCAAATGCGCAAATTGATACTGCACTTGCATCACAGCTTCAGCAGATCCTAAACAACCGCGTTCATGTCAATGGGAATCATGGCGTTTCTGCCTTTTTAATCATGCCAAATGGTGCCACCTGGAAAGGAACTGCCGGTGTTGGCCAGGGCAGTGCAGCGATTACTGACTCAACAGTTTTTCACGGAGCCAGTATTACAAAAGCTACTATTGCCACCCTGCTGCTCTTGCTGGCTGAGGATGGATTGCTCAATATGGATTCTTCATGGCATAAGTATGTCACCAACCTCAATGTAAGTTTTGACACTTCCATTACTGTGCGACAGCTTCTTAACCATACCAGCGGAATTGCAGATTACCTCGAAGTGGCAGGGAGCGGAAGTCATGTTACAAATGATTTCAATCATGCTTTTACTCCTGTTGAAATACTTGAAAATATTGTGAGTGGCATTCCTGACTTTGCACCCGGAACGAATTTTAATTACTCAACAAGTAATTATGTTCTGGCTGCGCTAATAGCAGAAACAGTTACGGGAAATCCCGTGCAACAGGAGTTGCGCACGAGAATATGGGGACCACTCGGAATGAATCACACTTACTTTGGTGGATTTGAAAATTATACTGAACCACGCGCAGGAGTGTGGTGGAACTTTGGAAGTGGCCTTAAGAATTACAGCGACAGCTCGGAAACATCCATGCTAACGTTTGGATATGGAGGAGCAAATATTGTTTCAACTCCGGAAGATCTTGCCACTTTTGCGAGGGCGCTCCTTACGGATACCCTTCTATTGCCGGGATCTATGAATCAAATGCTAAACATTAGCCAGTTTAGTTACTCATCGTGGAGTGCTGGGTATGGATTGGGCGTACATCATGCCTTCACTTTTGCAAATGACTCTATGCTCGGCCATGATGGTTATTACACGAACCTATCTGACATGTTCCATAGCTATGACTATGGATTTACATTGGTAACAATGACCAATACTTCAACACAGTGGTTTGCAATTTTTGACCAGATGTATAATGCGATAAGAAACCATGTGACAATCGGCATTAGTGAAAACCTGAAAGCATCTTCAATAACTATTTCTCCAAACCCGGCAAATAATCTGATTGCAATAGAAAATAGTGATCCTCTTTGGTATAAAGATTTTTCCTCCATTGAATTTTACAATCTGCTTGGAGAGAAAGTTCTTTCAAAGAATCGGGAGATCTTGAATATGACTCCGAAAATCATTGATGTTTCAGAGTTGCCGGCGGGAGTCTATTCAGTTAATATTCTATCTGCTGATTCTAAAGAGACTAAAAAGCTTATCATTACCAAATAGGTCGGGCCATAATCAACGCTTATGCGACTTCCATCATTTCAAAAATCAAAAGACGTTGGTTAGCCACCCATTATGAAAATATTTTTTCTTTTACTGTCGATTGTTTTTTTTTCGTGCACGAATAAACCAAAGTTAGTTTCAGAGGCGCATGAACACTTGAAACCTCTTGGACAAAAAAATATTTCAAACGCTGCAGCAAAAGATACTTCTAAAGACGGCGACCCGACTTTCTCTGCAACGAGAGCGACCATTTCAAGATATGGACCACAAAGCATTACACGCTCAATATTGCAGGATAAATATGGCGTGATTTGGCTTGCAACGTGGGAAGGCATCGTTAGTTATGATGGTACCCTCTTTACTAATGTTACTATAAAAGAAGGACTGAAGCGCTTTCATGTTTGTTCAATTCTTGAAGACAAAACCGGAAATCTTTGGTTCGGCACCATTGATGGAGGATTATATAAATACGATCATAATTATTTTACCCTCTACACCACAGCTGATGGACTTGCGGATAATGCTGTGATGTGTATGTTGGAAGATATGGCAGGTAACATCTGGTTCGGCACACGCAACGGAGTAAGCTGTTACAATGGCAATACCTTTACTAACTTTACAAAGAAGGATGGCCTTAGCGATATTTTTATCAGTTCAATCGCACAGGACAGGAATGGCAAGCTTTGGTTTGCAACCAATGGCGGAGTAAGTTGCTATGATCCTTCTGCTACCCACGCTCCGGGACTAATCTCCTTCTTCAATTTTTCAATTAATAACGATCAATCGTTTCACAATGTCCGCACAATTACAACCATGCGAAATGGAAACTTATGGATTGGCAGCGCTGAAGGTCTATGGATTTACGACGGAAAAACAATAAACCATATTTCAGATAATTCAGTCAGCTATATTTTTGAAGATCAAAAAGGAAATGTGTGGCTGAATGCAGGCGGGACAAATCAATCCAACATGATTTTGTATAGATACGATGTTGGCAAAAGTGCCCTGCCAGGACAGGGAATTACGTTTACTGAAATTGTAGTGAACAAAACACCGCAGGCGCCCTTCTTCAATCAGATTTTTGGTATTACAGAAGACAGAGAAGGCAACATCTGGTTCGGAACTGCAGATGGTGTACGCAGCTATGATGGAAAATCATTTAATAGATATGCAGAAACCAACCTTTAAAGAAGCACTTCAATTCTGGTCTAAACTTGGCTGGATCAGTTTTGGAGGACCGGCCGGCCAGATCGCAATCATGCATGAGTACCTTGTTGAAAAAAAGAAATGGATCAGCGAGAGCCGGTTTATGCATGCGTTGAACTATTGTATGATCTTACCCGGACCGGAGGCACAGCAACTTGCAACTTACATTGGCTGGATGATGCATGGCGTAAAGGGTGGACTTGCAGCCGGAATTTTATTCGTCCTGCCTTCCATGTATATCCTTCTCGGACTGAGTTATGCTTATGTTTCATTCGGAAACATTCCCTGGATATATGCAATATTCACAGGACTGAAACCCGCCGTCATTGCAATCGTTATACTTGCCCTTCTTAAGATCGGAAAGAAATCATTGTTAAGTCCTTTGCACTATTTCATTGGCATTGCGGCCTTTGTTTGCATATTCTTTTTAAACATTCCATTTCCATTGATCATTATCGGCACGATCGCTTTTGGCCTGATTGCCGGAAATCTTTTTCCACGCTTCTTTTTTGCAGCAGGCAAACAGACGAACGTCAACGCAATAAATGAAGATGAATACTACATCAATGCAAACTATGTTTCATCAAATGCCGGATTCAATCCTTCAAGGTTCTGGAAACAAATTTTCACAACAGTGCTTCTTTGGATAACCCCTGTCATTGCATTTTATATTACAACACAAGATTTTCACTTCTGGAAAACACTTTCGCTCTTCTTCACACAGGCTGCATTGGTAACATTTGGTGGCGCATACGCAGTACTTCCTTATGTAGCACAAATGAGCGTTGAACAATATCACTGGCTTACAAATTTACAAATGATCGACGGGCTTGCGCTTGGTGAAACTACACCTGGACCTTTGATCATGGTTTTAGCTTTTGTCGGATTTATGGCCGGACACAATCATTACAACGGTTCTTTGTTGATGGGAACTTTGGGCCTTATCACAACCACATTCTATACTTTCCTTCCATGCTTTCTGTTCATTTTCGCCGGTGCACCTGTCATTGAACGGACGCAGCAAAATAAGCGGCTTAAGGAATTATTGGGACTTGTAACAGCTGCTGTTGTCGGTGTCGTATTAAATCTCTCAATTTATCTTGGGAAAGCGGTGGTCTTTCCCGGAGCACTTTCTTTTGCCGGACTTGATTACTTTTCTTTGGCATGGATTGTTGTTTCTTTCATTGCACTGTATCGTTTCAATATCGGTATTATAAAATGGATAGGAGCGAGTGCTCTGTATGGCCTGACAATTTATGTAATAGCCGGTACATAAATATGAGTCTGGTCTGGAAATCAAAAAGGGCATATTAAAAAATTGCATTTGCCTGAAAAAAGTCCGTATTTCTCCGACACAAGTTTTAATAGACAGAGTTTTTGAATCGGGATTCCTACCAAGTCCAATTGCTGTCTCTGCTTATTTTTTCGGCGTGAATAATTCAACTGAGGTTTTGTCAGTGGATACAGATGATGCTAATACCGATACGGTATCTGTAATAGTCCAATGCGCCTTCCGGTCCACAGGACTCCTTATGGAGCTTTTGAACTATAACAGCTACTCTATCGGCATTATACCAGAAACTTTATTGGATTAATTTGAACTGAGTAATGGTATAACTTATATGGTGCATGTTGAAAATTCGACAACTGGGGTTCTGACTGGCGTAGAATATTGTTACGACCAATAAGCTGCATTTCGTGCTTCGGCAGCAAAATATTTTCAAGCAGCTATAATCTTTCCGCGTGCGCAATAGAATGTAAATTAAATTTGTAGGTTTGTTGTTGCACAGCCCGCCTCGCCTAAGCGGGGAACTGTCGTTATGCGAAACCCGTGGGCGGTGTGCGTACTCTAAACTATTGAACAAGAAATGAACTTTTTGCAATTCCGGCAAACCTGTCCCGTCTTTTTCGGGAGCCGTTTTGCTATCGCTTCTGTAAAATAAAAAAGCCTGTCCCGATTTTTATCGGGATTTTACTTTACCCCACCACACTCCCTTTTTCATAGCATGTGCTGTCGCAAATTGAAACTTCACTTCACCAAATGAATACTCATTCTAGCATCAACATAATTATTATAAGCTGTCATAGTTCCTCCGGATAAATTAAAAATCCTCCACTTCACTTGATCTCCTGCATTCAGCTTTAAATCCATATTCAATTTACAAGGAGTATCAAAGTTGGTAGGCGCAGGAGTAAATCCGTTAACCATGAAAGCATTATTTACATAAATTCTCAATGACACTGCTCCAGTCGAAAGGTTATTACTAAAAGCAAATAACCCGCTGCACTGATAAATGCCTGTGATCGGGGCTGTAAAAATTCCTGTCAGCGTATCATAGCTGTTTCCATAATCATATAATTCATTACTATAAATAACATCCGCTATTCCAGCGGGAAAAGAAGTGTTAGAAGTATTAGTTGCTGAACAGGCAATTGGTCCCTGCCAACTCCCCGTCCCAAATCCATCACTCGTTAAAACCTTTCCTGCGCCCTGTGTGCCGTCATTTATTCTTACGCTTCCGTTCACATCCAACTTTGCCTGCGGTGAGGAAGTTCCTATTCCAACATTTCCACTTCCGGTTACGCGCACACTTTCATTGCCGTTGCTTATTACAATTATCTCATTCGGGTTAGGAGAGGAGAAACCGGAGTTTTCTGTTCCATCTCCAAAACGGTAACTGGCATCAGTGTTGTTACCCCAATCGGGAGCAACCCTTCCTGCAACATTCAGTTTCAGGTTTGCCGGAGGCGTGGCAATTCCAATCCCAACATTGCCGGTGTTGGTGTTTGAAATATCATTTCCGTTTTG